>CAYMND010000551.1:0-2073 GCA_964391685.1 uncultured Clostridia bacterium
TCATGCTCAGTTTCAACCGTAAAGAAGACGTGCTGCATGGGCTGGGTCGATTGCGGGAAATATCCTATCCCGCCCTGGAAACCATTGTTGTGGACAATGCGTCGACCGATGGAACCGTTGAGAGTGTCAGAAAACGGTTTCCCGATGTGAACGTGATTTCGTTGACAGAAAATATCGGAGTGGCTGCCGCCAACAGGGGGTTTTTTCAGGCTTCGGGCGAATATATCGTTATCATTGATGATGATTCATTTCCCACCCCCGATTCAATCGGCCGTATGGTACAGCGGTTCGTGGAAGACGGTAATATCGGAGTTGTCGCCTTCAATGTCCACAACGTGACGCATTTTGAGCAGCCGAAATCCGTGCTGACGCCGACCGAATCGACACCGTCGAAATACAAGCAGGGGTTCAACGGGGCTGGTGCAGGTTTTCGAAGTTCGGTGCTGCTGCAGGTCGGAGGATATTCGGATTGTTTCTTCCTCTACTGGAATGAGATGGATCTGGCTTTACGGGTTCTTGCTGCAGGTTATTCCATTTGCTGGGACGATGGGATCATCGCTCTGCACAAATATTCCCCAACCAACCGTTCGTCACTTCGGGCACCTTTTTACTATACCAGGAATCTGTATTGGATTTACTGGCAATATTGGCCGTTATCAATGCTTTTGTTTCGTACCGCAGTCCTTTCATTTTCTTGTATTTTTCACAGTATCGAACAGCGCAGCATGGTCTATATCCGGGCTTTCATCGCGGCATTGCGTGAAGTGGGACATATCCGTAGAAGGCCGTTGAAAAAAGAGCTGATCCGTTCTTTGCGCATTACGGAAAAACTGGCTTTCATCTATTTCAGATAAACCTTTTGCTTTTTTTCAGGTATAATACTTTCTTATGTTTGGTTCCATCGGTTTTCCTGAATTGGCATTGATCTTTATCGTGGTGATTCTCCTGTTCGGCCCGGAAAAGCTCCCGGAATTTGCCAAGTTCTTCGGCAAGACTGTCCGCACCATCCGTGAAACCATGGACGATGCCAAGCGGACGATACAGAACGAACTGGATGAAGCGGATGTCACCAAGGACATCAGGGCGTTGGGCAAAGAGCTCGATCCGTACAAGCCTGAGGATTCGAATGAAAAATCCCCCCAATGAGATGACTTTTCTCGAACATCTCGGGGAGTTGAGAAAACGGGTTTTTTTCTCGATCATTTCGATATTGGTTTTCTTTCTCGGCGCATGGCCTTTTGTCGACAAGATTTATTCCTTTCTATCCCAACCGGTCCGACAGTATCTCCCCGAGGGAGAAAAACTGGCCTTTACGTCGTTGACCGAACCGTTCATGATGTATATAAAACTGGCTTTTATCGCCGGTATTTTCGCTGCATCTCCGTTTATTTTCTGGCAGCTTTGGAAATTCATCTCTCCCGGTCTATACCCCAAAGAAAAAAAGATGGTTTTCCCATTTGTGGTTTCCACGACCTTTTTCTTCTTTCTGGGAGGCGCTTTCGCCTATTACGAAGTATTTCCTCTGGCCTGCCGTTTCTTCCTCGACATCGGGAAGGAGTTTCGTGCGATTCTGACCATCAATGAATATTTTTCACTCGCTTTCCGAGTTATCATGGGCGTTTCCATCGTTTTTGAACTTCCTGTACTCATTTTTCTGCTGGCAAGATTTCGCATTGTTACGGCCGGTTTTCTGGTGAAGTATATCAAGTACGCCATCGTAATAATCTTCATCATTGCCGCCGTGATTACCCCCACACCGGATATGGTTACTCAGTCTCTTTTTGCCGGCCCCATGCTGATTCTCTACCTTCTGAGTATCGTTATCGCCAAATTTGCGTACCCAAAAAAATGATTTTGCCTTTATTCGCGTCCTGTTCTGATTGACAAATACCTTGTGTCTGTGACAAAATTTCCAAAAGGATTACTATTCTGGAGGAATGAGAAAGATGGAAAAGAAGCAAAAGCCTAAAAAGTCGGAAGAGTTGATGGCGACGCAGATTGTATCCCAGGAGGAAGATGAGACGGTAAGAATCGAATCTGAACTGAACAGTCCCGGTACGCCTCCGAAAAGTG
>CAYMND010000552.1:0-2049 GCA_964391685.1 uncultured Clostridia bacterium
GTGATGGTCGTCTTGGATCCGATCACATTGCCGGTCAGGGTCACGGCCACGCCGGGAACGGCTGAACCGTCCGATAAAATGACGGCGCCGTAGATGTCGGATGTGACTTGTCCGAAGGTAAGGCCGGTCAGGATGATCAGTGAGATCATCAGAAAGGTTGATCTTTTCATAAAAAACCTCCTACTGTTTTTTATTTCACAGCTGATGTGCAATATGGGTGCCAAAGGGGGAAAGGCAGATGGCAGGCCGGTTGAGTGGAAATCATGGTTTTGTGAAATTCAATAATTTGGGGGGAATGTGCAAATTTGTGGAATATTTTGCTGATTTATGAGTTTTTTGTGCTATTTGTTGTGACGAAGAACTTTTATCGTGTGATATGTTGCTCGATTTGCTGGGTGTCGAAGGACATTTTTCAGATGACCGAAGTTACCGGGTCAGTTCGTTGATGAGTCGCTCTAGCCTTTGCAGTTCCGGAGGGGGCAAGGTGTTCCGGCAATTCCGTTTACAAGCCCGGAATATGTCAAGCGCTTTTGTGGGATTGCCGGTTCTGGAGAGCAGGATGCCCAGGTTGAAGTACGGCTCAGGATACTCTTTTTTCACCGAAATGGCGTTGAACCAATCGGCCATGGCCAGATCCGGTTGATTGTCGAAGCTATAGGCGGCACCCCGGCCGTTCAGGGCACTGTGCAGACCGGGATCGATTTCCAGAGCCAGATTGTAGGCGACCATCGCCTGATTGAAGAGAGATCTTTCATGAGACTTCAGATACTTTTCCAGGTAAACGGCGGCGATGTTGTTGTGCAGCAAAGCATTGGAACGATCCAGTTTCAGCCCTTTTTCAAACTGGGTCATGGCCATGTCGAATTCCTTCTTCCGGTGGTAGGCCACACCCAGGTAGGTATAGGTCTCGGGATCCGTATCTTCAATGGACAAAACTCGGGTCAGAATGGTGATGGCTTCGTCAGGACGGCCGTATTCCGAGAGCAGAATGCCGAGCTTGGAAAGGAGGAAGATGTTGTCCGGGTTGGCTTTTAGACCGCGGTTCAGAATTTCAACCGCTTTGTCGTATTGAAGATTCTTCTTGTAGATGCTGGCCATGAGCGTGTAAACCAGTATGAAATTTTCTCTCTGTCCGATGATGTCGGAATAGATGGCCAGGGCTTCCTGAGTACGGTCGTTCTGTTCATGGGCCATACCGTCCAGCATCTGGTTCTGTAGGGGCATCAGGGTCTTAAGATCGTCTTTGGGCAGAAAGACCGTTTTCTTTACGCTGTGATCACTGGGAATGTAGCCCAGGCTCTGAAGACGGCGGACGACTTTGGGATCTGTTTCTTCGCCCTTCAGCCGTTCGGGACGGTTGGGATTGATCAGGGAGGAGATCAGGTTTTCGAGTTTCTGGCGATGGGTTTTCCAGTTCAGTCCCTGAACGAGGTTCACCTTTTCGTCGGGATCCCGAGCGATGTCGAAACACTCCTGGATCGGCAGGTCGATGTATTTTTCGTTCTGGTGGATGTATCCCCTCAACGGAGCCCAGTTGCGGTTGTAGTAGGGTGTCAGGGATTCGAAGTATATGGAACGGGATGCCAGAACAGAAGGGTCGGAAAGCAGGGAAACACCGTGCAGATGATCCGGTGATTTCATGTTCAGGACTTCGCAGATTGTGGGAAAGATGTCCACATGACAGACGTTTTGGTCCACCACCGCTGCTTTGGCGCCGGGTATGCGGATAAACAAGGGGATATGGATGGTACTGTTGTAGGCGAAATAGGCGTGAGTGCGCTCACCGTGGTCACCGAGGCCTTCGCCGTGGTCTCCGGTCAGTACAATGAGGGTATTGTCGTATAATCCGTTTTCTTTCATCCATTGCCAAAGACGACCGAGCTGCTGGTCGGTATATGCGACTTCCCCGGAATAGGGATCGTCGCGGTATTCGGAAGCGAAGGGCTCGGGCGGGAGGTACGGCTGATGCGGATCGAAGAGATGAATCCAGGCGAACCAGTTCCTTTTGTTCCCTAGCTTTTCCTTCCAGGTGATGAAGCTGTCGATGAT
>CAYMND010000553.1:0-2043 GCA_964391685.1 uncultured Clostridia bacterium
GGTGGTTTTGGCCGTAGCCTGGACATCGATGGTCGGTGATTTGCCGGACACCTCGATGTTTTCGGTGAGGGTCCCGAACTCCATGGCCACATTCATGCTGGTCGTTCCGCCAACGCTGACCACGATCCCTTTTCGGACCAGAGTCTTCATCCCTTCCAGGGTGAAACTGAGCTCATAACTCCCGGGGGGCAGGTTGCGGAAACGGAACGATCCTTCCTCATTGGAAACAGCCGTCATCTTCTCGACGACAATGGCCGGCGATCGAAGCTCGATGGACACGCCGGGAATGACCGAACCGTCTTCGGCGACGATGCTGCCGCTGATGGCTCCGGTCTGAGTGAGCTGGGCATTGAGAAAACCCAGACCAAAAAGAAACATAACGGGAATAATCAGTTTACGAAACATGTAACCTCCTACGCTGTTTTATACAATCCAGCTATAGCAAGCCTTCGTCCAAAATAAAAAACCCATTATTTGTCTTTTTTGAAAGATAGCCACCATGGGACGAGTTTATATTATTGTGACGCCGAAGTTGAACCAGAAAAAAAAGAGAGGATTATGTTTTTGCTTCAGTTTTCGATCTTTGCATCCAAAAAACCGTAGATTAAAATCAAATTTATGCCCCTCATCTTCGATTTGCTGCCTCCGGCCCCGCCCCTTGCCACGGATGAATGATCCCGGGGACTCACGCGGAGTCCCCGGAACCATGTTGGTTATTCTAGAATCACAAACTCAAGCTCAGTTGAAATCGATGCGGGCACCGATGCGCAGATAGAACGGATCGGTGATCGAGGTCATCTGACCGAACGGACGGGAAGAGTGGCTGGTGCTGGTCTGAACACCGTCGGCCACACCGGAATTGAACACGTTGAACGCCTGGGCGAAAACAGCCAGACCGAAATTCTTGATCTTGAACTGCTTCTCCAGAGACAGGTCCACGTTGAACTGGTCCGGCAGGACATACTCGCCGCGCTTTCCGGCAATAATGGTGTCCGTGTCGTCTCCATTCAGATAGACGCCTTCTTCGGTGCTGTCCAGCACGCGACTGTAGGGGTTGCCGGAACGCCACTGAATGACACCGGAGAGGTTGATGCCCCAGGGGCCCCGAACCATACCCAGCACTTTCAGCTGATGGCGGCGGTCGTTTTCCAGCCGACCGATGGCGTTCACGTGATCGTTGGGATTGTTGTAGAAATTGGTGATGCCGGTGGTGGCATTGAAAGAAGTGTTGAACATGCCTTCCAGCTTGGAAAGGATGTAGGAGGCTTCGATCATCCAGCCTTTGGAGAACCGTTTCTTCACGATCACTTCCAGGGCTTTGTATTCGCGGGACTGACCGGGGATGTTGACCAGGGCCAGATCGCTGAGCGCGAGGTTGTTGATCTTCTCATAGAAGTACTGGGTGCTGCCGGTGACCGGATCGGTGACCGGTACCGGAGACCAGTTGGTCCAAACCAGTTCACCGTCGTTCATCAGGGCGTCGATGTCCAGGCTGTTCATATCCACATCTTCCAGGATGTTCTTCTTTTCCTTGTACATGCCGCGCAGGGTAACCGACCAGTCAGAGAACAATTCCCGCTCGATGCTGACGGTGAACTGATCTTCGTAGGGAGCGGTCGGTTCCTCACCGTTGTAGCCCAGGGTTCCGGCCTTCGGAAGATCGAGCCCCCAGATGTCGTACACCGTGTTGGTGTCCGGATCGTAGGGACCGACGAAATAGGCGAAACCGTTGGGGTTGACGGTGGAGAAATACTGGCTGATCAGGGCCTCGTAGTAGCGGCCGTAGCTGGCTTTGAGAACCGTCTTGCCGTCGCCGACGAAATCGTAACTCAGGGCCAGGCGTGGAGCGATGTTGGTCCAGGTCATGGCCGTGAACTCCTCGGTGACCGCGTTATCCAGAGGGTAATAGTTGCCGAAGAATTCAGGCAGGAAGTAACCGGTGGAACTTTCGTTCTGTACCGGGATAATCCCCTTGCTGTGCTCGAGGCGGACGCCCAGGGTCAGGGTCAGTTTGCGGGTGGGGGTCCAGGTGTCCTGCAGGTA
>CAYMND010000554.1:0-2032 GCA_964391685.1 uncultured Clostridia bacterium
CAATCGTTAATGGCCTCTACCGCCGCTTCGGCATCCTTGAACAGCACAATTCTGCCATTCGTCTCCAGGGCAGACCGTGCCGTTTCTCCATCCGGATGACTCTCGAGCTGGCTCTCGATTTCCTTCTCCACCTCGTCAACAAGGGTTGACTCCCGACTGAACAGAACCGCCCTGGCCTGGGGATCGTGCTCGGCCTGTGCCAAAAGATCGGCGGCGATCCATTCCGGAGAAACGGAGTCATCGGCTACGATAAACACCTCGGAGGGCCCGGCCAAAGCATCGATGCCCACATCCCCGTAGACCAGTTTCTTGGCCGCAGTGACGTAGCGGTTGCCCGGCCCCACAACGAGGTCCACAGCCGGAATCGTTTCGGTTCCATACGCGGCAGCAGCGATAGCGGTGACGCCACCCAGGGCGTAGACCTCATGGATCCCCAGCAATGCGGCTACCGCAAGAATCACGGGTGCAACCCCGCCCCGGCTCCGGGGGGGGCTGAACACGGCGATGCGCCGGACACCGGCAACCTGAGCCGGCACAACGCCCATAATGAGCGATGAAGGCAGCGGTAAGCGACCTCCCGGAACGTACACCGCCGCAGAGTCCACAGGCACCACCCGCTGTCCGGCCCAAACACCTTTCTCCATGATCAGTTCAAAAGGTCTCAGTGCTTCCATCTGCCGGCGAGCAAAGCGGCGTATGGTCTCAGCTGCCTGAAGCAGAACCTGGTGACTCGGGGCTCTCAATGCATTCAGAGCGGACTGGATCTCTTCTTCAGCCACCCTGAATACAGGACTGTCGACAGCATCATATCGACACCTCTGCTCGCGCAACGCTGCATCCCCCCGGCAATAGACATCTTCAACCAGGGGCGCCACTTCGGCCAGCAAACGTAAATCCACCATGCGGTTTTGATCCGCCCGCATTCCATGCTGCTCCAGTACAATCCGCTTCATTTCCATCTCCTGGTCTGGAGCTCCCGCCAAACCTGATCCGGTCGGACTCCGGAACGAGCCATGATGACCGTGGCAAAATAGAGAAGGTCCGCCACTTCCCATACCACTTCCGGTACGGAAACCGCACGGCACACTTCTTCGGCTTCCTCCATCAGTTTTTCCCGCACCGTTCGATCATTCAGGCCGGCCGTATAGGACCCCTCCGAAGCGTTCCCGATGCGTTCGCAAACCACCCGGTAGAGATCCTGCCACTGAAACGACAAGGGGCCAAAACAGCTGCTCTGCCCCGTATGACAGGACGGTCCCATGGGATCCACCTGCATCAGCAGGCTGTCACTGTCACAGTCCGGACGAAAAGCCAAAAAACGCTGCCGGTTTCCACTGCTTTCCCCCTTGCACCACAGACTGCGTCTGCTTCGGGAATAATAGGTGGCCCAGCCGGTCTCCAGCGTTTTTCGGAGAGATTCCGGGCTGCTCCAGGCCTGCATGAGGATTCTTCCCTGGAGATCCTGGACCAGAACCGGAATCAATCCGTCACCATTCCATTTCAAGCCGGTCACAAACGCATCAGTCAGCGTCAAGCGACCGCTGTAGAGGGCCATGCCGAGCTGTACATCGACTCCTCTCGCTGTCAACCATTCGATTTCAGATGGTTTGGCTACACCTCCGGCGTAAATCAGACGATTTTCCGTCAACTCCCTCAATGCAGTGATTCCAACCTGATCGATGCCGTCCATCAAGCCTTCATGATCCACAGAGGTGTATAGAAATTCGGAGCAGTAGGGAGTAAGAATCCGCACCACGTCTTCGGCTGACAGGGGAATACCCTGCCTCCAGCCACGAGTCTGCACCCGGCCCTGACGAAGATCCACCGCGATGACCAACCGTTCCCGGCCAACCCGACGGCACAAATCCTGCATAAAACCCACATTGACCGACCCGTCATCACGGAAGGCCGCCGTTGCAATGACAATCTTTTCCGCCCCTTGTCGAAGGCGGTTCAAGGCATCATCCACACTGCGAATTCCGCCGCCGACCCGACAGGGAGCTTCCCGGCAGAGGAAGGCCAGCAGCTCCCG
>CAYMND010000555.1:0-2032 GCA_964391685.1 uncultured Clostridia bacterium
AAGGTCCACCGACCAGCTCGTGCCGCGCAGGATCGGGGCCTGGCTGATTTCCAGCCGGCTGTTGCGGTCGATTCTCAGGTAGTTCAACCGCCCCAGGTACAGTTCGACCCGTCCCTCCTCGGTGTTGATGTAATCCCCTTCGAAAATGGGCAGATTCTCAACCAGGTCCTCCCAGCCTTCCTCGCTTTGGCGTTCGACGAAGGCCTCTCCTTCGGCGTAATGGACCCGGATGACTTTGGCGTCTCCGAATGTACGTACGGATGCATCTTCTTCCTGTGGCGTGCCGACAGACCAGGCGCTTATGGTTAACGACAGGCCCAGCAGGAGAGCAGTTGTCGTTTTCTTTTTCATGGTGTCCTCCAATTAATCCACTATTCATTATGCAATCACTTTGCCAGAAATCAAGGCTGTTTTTGTACTAAAAAGAGTACAGTCAGCCCCTTTTCCCAGAGGTGCTCCGAATCAGCGGGTCAGGCGGGTGAACAGTTCCAGGTGAGGTGTATGGGGGAACAGGTCGAAGGCTTCCATGGTCTGCAGGGTCCAGCCGTTTTGACGAAAATCCCCGATGTCCCGGAGCAGTGTGGCTGGGTTGCATGAGATGATGAACAGGGTGTCGGCGGATGAACCGTTTATCAGGCGGCGTGTTTTTTCGTTGAGGCCGGATCGGGGCGGATCACATACGATAAGGGAGATCTGTGAAGGAATTTTCAAATGACCGGTGTCCGAACGAAGAATGGTCAGCTCTGGAAAGGTTTTTCGGGCTAGCGCCACGGACAGGGGATGGCTTTCCACTGCCATCGGAGCGTTTTCTCCGCGCAGCAGCGGTGGAATGAGGAAGCCGACGCCGCTGTACAGATCCAAAGCGGAAAACTGCCTGGGCAGGTTGCGGCTGATGGTATCCAGCATGACTGGCCAGAGGAAATGATTGACCTGGAAAAATGTCGCCGCCGAAGCATGATAGATCACCCCTGCTCCAGGTACGGCGATACGCTGGACGGTTTCTTTCCCGGGCCAGCCGATGAGGAGGTTCGGGAAGCGTCCGAGCAGTTCCTTCATCTCCACAGAATTCGGTTGTGTGTCGAGGTGAAGACCAAGATTCTCTTCGTGGTGGCTGTAGAGCAGATCCGCCTGTCGTAGCCGTTTCATTTGGGGTGGATCCGAATTCCATCCGGAAAGGAAAGTGTTGATCGGACCGCAGAAGAGCAGACATTCCGATATGGGGACAATATCATGGCTGCGGCGGCGGATGAAACCGAGTCGTCCCTGGGAGTCCGGCTTCATCCGGGCACGGGCACGGTATCCCTCCCCGGGTGAGGAATGGATCTGAATCAGTGGGGAGTCTACGTGGAGCTGATGGCGAAAACTTTCACGAAGAATGTCCAATTTGAACTCACGCTGTAATTGAAGGGGAATGTGCTGCCAGGCGCAACCTCCGCAGGCCCCGTAAAGGGGGCAGGGAGGAGCGATTCGCTGAGGGTGGGGTTCTAGAATCTCCATGGTATCCGCCCAGCAGATTCCCTTACTGCGTTCTCGGATGGAGAAGAGGACTTTCTCTCCGGGCATGACATCGTTGACCAGTACCGTACCCTCTTCGTGGTGAATCAGACCCTGGCCGCCGCTGACCAGTCGGATGACCTGGCCGCTGTGTCTTACACGGTTCAACCCTTATCCTGCCTTGTCACCCTGTGTGCGCATGCGGTAGGCGTCGACCCCTTTGATTTCAATGTACTTCAGGCAGGCCAGATCGAGCTGGTCCTTGATCTGCACGTGGTATGCCAGCTCCACGTATTTTCGGTCTCCACGAGGATCGGCCGAACGGACTTCTATGGCTACGGCGTTTTTGGGGGCCTGGATGAGCATGTTGCTGATTTCCTTGTAGACGCGGTTGTATTCTTCCTGGGTCGGTTTATGGTTGTTTTTGATGAGGTAGTCGAGAATCATCTTCTCTTCCTGGATGGTCGGCACCAGCTGTCGTCTTGGGGTGCATGTGGAATCCGCGCCGGCCCGGTGGGGTTTGTCATTGGTCGGTGGG
>CAYMND010000556.1:0-2015 GCA_964391685.1 uncultured Clostridia bacterium
CTCATCTCAACCAGGTTATGGGTAAAGATGAGCCTGAAGGGAAGGGGGCTGAAAGACCCGTGTTATCCCTTTTTTCTTAAGCCCCCCGTCCTTTAGGAAGGGGGGAAATGGGGGGAAGGTCGGAGTTGAGAGAACGCGGGCGGGGATCGGAGCTCCCCGCCCGCTCGGAGGGATGAGAGGGGGAAAAAGGGCCTCATTATTCCTGAGCCTGATTAAATGTAATTAAATTGGTAATATTTTCAACCACTTTTTCATTTTTTTTCAAAAAACCCCCTCCCCTGCAATGCCCCTTGAGATACCGCCCCGCCTGGAGTAAAATCCCTCCTTAGAATAATCGTGAGAGGTGAGATTATGTCAAAGAAGATTCTGGTAGCAACCGAAAAGCCTTTTGCCGCCGAAGCGGCGGATTTGGTCCGCCAGGCCGCCAAGGAGGCGGGTTACCCGATTGTCTTTCTGGAAAAGTACAAGGATGTCAGTGAGTTTCACCAGGCGGCGGCCGACGCCGACGCCCTGATCGTGCGCAGCGACCTGGTCACCCCCGAAGTGCTGGAACACGGCAAGAATCTCAAGATCGTGGTCCGGGCCGGTGCCGGCTTCGACAACATCGATCTGAAGGCGGCCAGCGCCAAGGGCGTGGTGGTCATGAACACTCCCGGACAGAACAGCAACGCCGTGGCCGAGCTGGCCATCGGCATGATGATCTACCAGGCCCGGGGCAAGTTCAACGGCAAGTCGGGCACCGAGATCCACGGCAAGACCATGGGCATTCACGCCTACGGCAACGTGGGCCGGCTGGTGGCCAGGTACGCCCTGGGTTTCGGCATGAAGGTCTACGCCTTCGATCCCTTCGTCAAGGACGAAGTGATGAAGGCCGACGGGGTCATCCCGCTGAAGTCGGTGGAGGAGCTGTACAAGACCTGCCAATACGTCTCCCTGCACATCCCGGCCACCGCCGAGACCAAGAAGTCGATTCACTACAAGCTGCTGAGCACCATGCCCAAAAACGCCGTCCTGGTCAACACCGCCCGCAAGGAGGTGGTCTGCGAGGAGGGTCTCAAGAAGCTGTTTGCGGAACGCAAGGACTTCTGCTACGTTTCCGACGTGGCCCCCGACAATCTCGAGGAGCTCAAGGAGTACGCCGACCGCATCTACTGCACCCCCAAGAAGATGGGAGCCCAGACGGAAGAGGCCAACATCAACGCCGGCATCGCCGCCGTCAGACAGATCGTGGCTTTCTTCGAGAAGGGCGACAAGACCTTCCAGGTCAATAAGTAGGATCGTGAACCGTAATCCGTGAGTCGTGAGACGTGAACCGTTGATGACCTTCCCCCCATTTCCCCCCTTCCTAAAGGACGGGGGGCTTGAAAACGAGAACACCAACCGGGTCTTTCAGCCCCCTTCCCTTCAGGGGAGGGGGAATGAAGGGGGTGAGGTCGAGGAGTCGTGAACCGTAATCCGTGAACCGGGATTCGGGACTCGGGATTCGGGATTGGTGGAGACATAAAAGCTATGGTTTACTGGACAAATCGGGGATTTTTGGCAACGAACCAAAACGAACCGGATCGAACCAGAGACAAAACCCAAGGTATTGTCGGGGGTTTTAAAGATAAAAACCTCTTGGCATAAAGGGTTTGATGAATCAACCCCCTACCCTTGTTCGTTTCAGTTCGTTGCGGATCTTTTTTTACGAGGTGATTCATGAACCAAGTCATCCTGCCTTTGCTTTCGGTCTTTTGTATCTCCCTGGTCGCTCCGCTTTCGGCCGTTGCCGCCCCGGAGAAACCGGAGGTTTTTCTCGTCGGCACCATCCACGAGATGCACCTGGCCCCGGAAAACCGCTACTCCATTCCCGATCTGCTGGCCCAGATCGCCGCATTAAAGCCGGACCTGGTCTGCGGCGAGATCACCCCGGAGGCCTTTGAAGGCCTGATGGAGGGGTACTTCCCCCCCGAGGCCGCCTGCCTGGCCCAGATGGCGCAGAAGATGGGCTTCCGTTTCGTTCCGGCGGACTGGCG
>CAYMND010000557.1:0-2000 GCA_964391685.1 uncultured Clostridia bacterium
CCGGCTTCGTCTATGACTACGCCGGGGCAGTCTTCGTTCTCACTTCGTTTCGAACGAAGACTGGAGACGATGGGGCTCGAACCCACGGCCTTGGCATTGCGAACGCCACGCTCTCCCAACTGAGCTACGTCCCCATTCCCGATCGTTAGACGACAAGAAAATACCGCAAAAAGAGAATTCTGTCAATGGCCGCAGGCCGTTTTCATCACTTCCCGTGCAACATGTTGATGGGCTCCAGATCGGGCCAGAGCAAGGCTTCGACGATCGAACCTCTGGGAAGGGCGAACACCCAGTCCATATCACTCTCGGGTTGCATGGGTACCAGCGCCGACTGCATTCCCCCCTGACTGAGATTAAAATAGTCACCGGTCGACGTCCCGGCCAGAACCGGCGAGTACACCTTGCCCGGCTTATCCCGTAAACGAACCGCGATTTTGAGAAAACGATCCTTGATCGGTTTTTTATCGCTGGACTCCAAAGCTATTTTTATCCGGAGAAGGTCCATTCCCTCTCCCTGAGCGGTATAGGTATACTTCGGAGTCCCGAATCCCATATCCTTCTCGATCTTCGGACCGCACCATTCGGCCGATTTTACCGTGAAGGCCCAGGAAGCGGTTTCAAATCGACCGGTCGGGATTTTCGGCGTAACGATGACCCGAGGAAGCTGTCGGGCGAAAGCGGCAACGTCGAAACCCGGATCCCGGTTGATCAGATTGATGTCTACCACCGTCTTCCCTCCGCTCTTCTGATCGGACAGGATCAGCAAGGTGATGTTGCAGGATTCCTTTATGACATTGAGAAGTCCCCACAGTGCGGGATTTCCCAACGCTCCCCTTTCATCGGGGGCGGAAATGGCCTGATCGAGACGCCATCCGGCGGCCGTCAAATCCCGTTTGAATCCCTCCAGAGCCTCCTTCTTGCTCGTGGACATCTCCAGCTGCGCACTGCACAGGGAAGATCCCGCGCCGCAATTGTCCGCCTTGATAATCCTGGTGACACCTGGCTGCTGCGGTATGAACTGCCCCAGCAGTCCGGGAAGCCAGCTTCCGGAGGAAGGAGCCGCGACCGCAGGCCGGGCTGCGGCGAGTGGCGGGTTGACTGCTGGAGTCGCTGCCGTTTTTGTCGGATCGCCTCCCAGCAGACGTACGATCTCGCCGTAGCCTTTGGCCTGGGCCAGATCAAGCGCCGTTTTTCCATCCGGATTCAAAACGTCCTTGACCGCTCCTTTGGCGATCAGCAGCCGGGCATTCTCCGGCTGTCCGAATTCGATAGCGAAATGCAGAGCCGTCCAGCCGTTGGGTATCGATGTTTTGGGATCAATCCCTTTCTCGATCAGCAACCGGGCATTGTTGGCCTGATCATAGCGCAGGGCATGCATCAGTGGCGACCATCCGTCACTGTTTCTGGCGTTCAGACCCGCTTTTCGCTCGATCAGCAGCCGGGCGTTCTCCGCCTGATCGTAACGTAGAGCCAGCATCAGTGGATTCCAGCCGTCCGACAGAGTTTCGTTCAGCCCCGCCCCTTTCAGAATCAACTGCCGCGCCGCCTGTGACTGGTTGTTCCGCAAAGCCAGGTGCAGCGGATTCCACCCGTTACCCGTCTTTCTGGTCAAATCGGCACCCCGGGCCATCAGCATCAGCGCCGCCTCCCCCCGTTCCTCCCTCAAGGCCTGATGCAGCGGCGTCCATCCTTCCTTGTCTACCGGACTTACCGGTATCTTTTTGTCCAGCAGTGCTTTCAACACATCGATACTTCCGTATTTCGCCGCCAGGTGCAAAGTGCTGAATCCACTCTTGTTGGTCGCCTGCGGATCCGCTCCCCTGGAAATCAGATCCAGGGCGATATCCTTCAGATCGTACCGGACGGCAAACATGAGCGCCGTCCACCCGTCATTGGTGGTGCGGCCGATATCGGCACCTCCGTCAATCAGGCGTCTGGCAGCCACCGGTTTTCCATACCTCAGCGCAGTCATCAAAGGTGTCCAGCCGTCATTTTCCATA
>CAYMND010000558.1:0-1988 GCA_964391685.1 uncultured Clostridia bacterium
TCGGTGTCCGGAGACCCTGTATCAGTTCTATTGCAGTTCCTTTGATGTAGTTTCCGGTGTGATCTTTCGCAGATGAGTCCGCAACCGCCTGCTCGTGAGTCAAAAAAGGTTCTCCTCCAACCCTGAAGCGGGAAATGGCGATGATGAAGACAAAGAATGTGAGCAGCAGCATCAGCATATCGATGAAGGTGGTGAGCCATCCCCGTTCCTGCATCAGTACGTCTCCCGGAAGGCCAGCTCGACAAAAGTGTCTTCTGTTTCCAATTTCGAGTCATCAGAACCTATGGTTCCGGAAATTTTGATTTTCTGCGGAATGACTCCCATCCCGATCAGGTGCATATAAACGCTTTGCGATGCCTTGACGCCCCTTTCCATGGCAGCGAAGGGTTCCGGTTCGTTTTTTTCGACACCGACTCCCTTGATTTCGATCAGAAATGGCAGTTCGGTGAACAGCACCTTCATTTTATCCAATGTTTCGAGACTTTTCGCACTGAGACCGGAGTCTTCTTCCTGAATGGCAATCGGTTGGGGCATTCGCAAAACCAGACCGCTTTCTCCGGATATCACTCGCAAGTTTTTGATATCGGACAGTGTGAGAAACTGATCCAGCAGCGGCGCCGTGATTCCTGTGCTTTTCATGCGATTGATCAGGGATTTCAGTGGATTTTCATGGACAAAGAGTTCTTTTTCCATGGTTACAACAGGATTTTCCGGGGCCTTCACCTCGTGTCCGAGAAACAGAGTCTGGCTGTAGTCTCTCCGGAAACGCTCGACTTTCTCGGGATCGGTTACAACGAATCGAGTCAGAACGATAAAGAAGGTGATCAGGACCAGAAGCAGCGAAAGAAAAATCAGTGACATGGCATCGTTGCCTTGTTGATGTTTCTTTGGGAACTGTCCGATCATGGATTCCTCTTTCGGTACATTATCCGGTACTCCTCCGGCAGGAAAGATATCATGCGCTGTTCCACCATATGCGGAACATCACCGGATTGAATCGAAAGGATGCCGGCCAGTGTCATCTCTTTCTTCAACATTTCGGCTTGCGAACGTTCCTCCAGTTTTCCTGCGATGGGCAGAAACACGATGTTGGCCAGCAAGGCACCGTAGAATGTCGTCACCAAAGCGATCGCCATTGAAGACGCAATCAATGTAGCGTCCGTCAGACTTCTCAGCATGAAGATCAGACCGATCAGCGTGCCGATCATACCGAAGGCAGGAGCATAATGCCCCATGGTGCGGAAAATCGACCTGCCGATTCGGTGCCTTTCAGCTGTAAAGGCCAGTTCGTTTCTCATGATGTCCCGGATTGCGTCCGCAGAAAAATGGTCGACCACCATCCTCAACCCTTCGTACATGAAATTGTCCTGTATCTCGGGTAAAACCTTGTCAAGGGCCAGGACACCGTTTTTTCTGGCCATTCTGGCGTATTTGACCATCGGCGGTATCAGTTCCAGAAGTTCATCATCCTGGTAGATGAAGGCTTTTTTCACCACACGGAAGACCTTGACGATTTCCTTCAGAGGGAAATTGATCAGCAACGCACCGAAGGTTCCTCCGATTACGATAAGAAAAGCGTTGAGATTGAAAAATACGGCAAAGTTCCCTTGTGTGAAGATGGCGAGTCCCAAAAGACCGAATGCACTCACTACTCCCAAAATCGTGGCAATATCCACACTGACCTCCTCCAAAGGAATGCAATAGTTATACCAAGTATAAGAATGGTGATAATGGATGATTTTCGAAAAAACAGGGATGAAACACCGTCAGAAGATTGACATATAGGGGATATTGATCTGGTTAAAATCGGGGCGAGAGGATTCGAACCTCCGGCCTCTCGGTCCCGAACCGAGCGCGCTACCAGCCTGCGCCACGCCCCGAAGTTAAGTTTTTGTATTTTACCACAAATGTCGGTCGAACGAAAGCCCCAATTCTTACAGATCATATTCCGTGATTTCATCAATTCCTGTGTTTCTTGTCCGCAAATG
>CAYMND010000559.1:0-1983 GCA_964391685.1 uncultured Clostridia bacterium
TATCCAGTAAGCAATATTATCAGCCCCTCGATGCCTTGGCCCCTGCACTACCCCTTCAACATATCCACTTTCTTTTGAACCCACATCCCAAGCTTTTCTATGACCTATTGTCATAATAATTTCTATTTGCTCATCTCTAGCCATTTTGGCCATATTTTTCAATTCCTCAAAATCACAATATGTTGATCCACCCACAGTGCAAATGGCTCGATGTATCTTCAAGTTGCGTTTTTTTGATTCATCCACCATGGCTTTCAGCGAAAACACCTCTTCGATGGTGGTGATCATGGGAAACATCAATGCGATATTTCCGCTTTCATTGGCCAGGATTACGGCTTTGATCTGTTTTTTCAGCAGAACGGGATCTTTCAGGAATATACGAACCGCCATGGCGCCCAGGGCGGAGTTGCTCGTTTCTTCGGCCTTGAACTGCGGAACGGTTTTGTCTCTTCCGACGTCGTAGGTCCGGATGACCACCGGGTTGGGGTAGAAAGATGTGGCCACGTTTTTATAGATCAGAATCTGCTTGTCGGTATGATGTGCGACGTCGCCTTCCATGAAGAGGAATTCGGTGCGAAACAGGCCGATGCCTTTGGCTCCATGATTCTGAGCCATGGTGGTCTCAAATTCCATTTCGATGTTGCCCAGGAGCGAGAACTCCTGTTTGTCCAGAGTTTGCGACGGCAATGGAATGATTTCCTTCAACCGGTTCTTGTAAATGATATATTTTTCCTTTTTACCAGTCAGTTTGAAGATTTCCTCTTTACTCGGATTGACATAAACCTGACCGAGTAGAGCGTCGATGAACACGCAATCTCCTTCTTTTATGGTTCTCAGCGCATGGGTGACATTGATAATGGCTGGAATGCCCATGGTTCTGGCCAGTATCGAAGTGTGGGAATTCTCTCCGCCCTCTTCGAGAACGAGACCGGCGACCAGTCCGGAGGACATGATTTGGGCCGCCTTGGAGGGATGAAGGTCCTGGGCTACTAGTATATATGTACTTTCTCGCTTGCCCCCGGGTTGATGTCTGGATGTCAGGTTGCCGGCAATACGTTGAAGAATGTCGGAAAGGTCGTTTTTCCTTTCCTGAAACGTCAGGTCAGGAATTTTGGAGAAAATATCGATGTATTTCTGCTCAACCTGGCGGATGGCCGTTTCACAGCGGATCTGCCCTCCGGAGATGAGATCTGTGATTTCCCGGATCAGGGAAGGATCGTCGAGAAGCTGACGTTGTATACCGATAATCAGGGCCGAGCTGCTGCCCATTTTTTTTTCGACAGTCATATAGATTTTTTTCAGCTGTGCCCGACTTTTCTTGACCGCATTGAGCAGACGATTGAGTTCTTTTTCTACAGATGTGACTGGTTCAGCCGGTTCTTTTACCACTTGTTGAACCAGGCTGTTGTGAAGATGACACGGGGCGGATACAATGCCGGATGATACTGGTTTACCCCGTAGAATGGGCATCAAGTCTCTTCATCGAATTTCCGGGCAAAAAGATCCGACAAATCGCCGACTGCTTTCTGCTCGTCCGATCCGTTGGCTTCGAGAGTGATTTCATTTCCGACACTGGCAGCCAGGGTCAGAATACCCAGAAGACTTTTGGCATTGATCCGATCATTATTATAGATAAGAAATACATCCGAGTTGAAGCTGTTGGCCAGATGGGACAGTTTGGCTGCTGCCCGAGCATGCAATCCGAGCTTATTCACAATTTCAACGGTTTTTTGAATCATTTTTTCTTCTCCCGATATACTCGCTCATCAAACTGATGCCGTCTATCGTTCCTTTCTTAAGTATTTTACAAAGTTCATTGAAATCCAGGTCGCGGTTCTTGTAACTCAGGTATTTTAGTATGGTGGCGAGGTTGACGCCGGTCAGGATGTCCACCTCCTCATCGAGAAATCGCAGAGCGATGTTTGCAGGTGATCCCCCGAACATGTCGGTGAAGATGATGATGGGGTGCTTCTGGTTGGATTT
>CAYMND010000560.1:0-1979 GCA_964391685.1 uncultured Clostridia bacterium
CTGTAGCCGCAGGGGCGCACGCTCTCTTTTTCCCACATGGCCTTGGTCATATGATGGGGCTGGACGTTCACGATATGGAAGACCTGGGTGAAAATTATGTCGGTTACGACGATACTTGTACTCGAAGCGGGCAGTTTGGTCTGGCATACCTGCGGATGGCGAAATCGGTTCGGCCCGGACACGTCATCACGGTCGAGCCGGGGATATATTTCATTCCGGAATTGATCGATATCTGGTCTGAAAAAAAGAAGTTTTCTGAGTTTATCGATTACGATAAAGTCTTGGAATACAAACAGTTCGGCGGAATTCGAATTGAGGACGACATTTTGGTTACTGAAACCGGAAGCCGTCTTCTTGGACGGCCGATTCCGAAGACAATCACGGATATCGAATCAATGCTGGCTCAAGCCTGATTTGAAAAAGACACATCAAACAATGAGCAAAGGGAACATGCAGTGAAAACGAAGCCTTCAGTCAGCGCACGAGTTATTCGCCGGGTTTCTTTCTATTATGAAGCGTTGCTGAAACTAAATCTTGCTGCAGATGATTATGTTTCATCGAAACGAATTGAGGAAATGACCGGAGTCTCCTGTAATCAGGTCCGACAAGATTTTTTTTATCTCGGCATTTCCATAGGACGCCAAAAAAAAGGGTATCAGGTCGGTATGCTTCAGTATGAATTGAAGCGGGTGTTGTCAATTGATAAATGTGCGGAAGTCGTGATTGTCGGTGCAGGTCGACTGGGAAAGGCGCTGGCGGAATACCCTCTTTTTTGGGTGCGCAACATCCGGATTGTGGCTTTATTTGATATTGATGCTTCGATTGTTAATCAGAAGGTTTCGGTTCATGGCCAGGACATTCCGATATTATCAGTTGACAACATGGAGGCCTTTTTTCTACAGAGGCCCTGTGTCGGAGTTGCCTTGCTGACCGTGCCTGAGAGTGAGGCACAGGGAGCGCTTGAGAATCTCGTCCGTTTGGGAATAAAAGGCGTTATCAACTTCGCGCCTCGCATTTTGAAACAACCGAAGGGAAACAAGAAAATCCAATTGGTGAACGAATGTATCGGTTCATCTCTTTATAAGATTGTGTATCAGATATTTCAAGATCAAGAAGGGAAATGAAAACTTTTATAGCTTCAGGTGATGCGTAATGGCATGGTTGTATGTCATCGTTTACCTGCTTCTGATTGTTCTCAGCGGATTCTTCTCTTCGGCTGAAACATCGTTGTTGTCGGTCAATCAAGTTCGGTTGAAACACAGGGCATCACTAAACGATCGACGGTCTGCGAACCTGTTGTCTCTTCTGAGAAAACCGGAAGCGGTCATCTCGACGCTTCTGGTTGGCAACAATCTGGTAAATGTCGCGGTGGCTTCTCTAACCACGGTTGTGTCTTCCCGCTTTCTTCGAGGCGATGAACAGTGGACCGTTTTAATTTCGACAATCGTTACCACTGTAATTTTGCTGACTTTCGGAGAAATTATTCCGAAATCATTCGGTTTTCGTCATCGAGATCGTTTGGCTGGATTCTATGTGGCGCCGGTTCATTTTTTCCATTATCTTTTTTTCCCTGTTGTCGTTATTTTTTCGTCTTTATCTCGGATTTTTATGGGTAAATCCGTGCATGGTGGTGAAAAACAATTGTCTTTGACGGAGCTCAAACATATCCTGGCCTCCGAAGTTGAGATGTTCAACAGCGAACCGGATACGTTGCGCATGGTCAATGAAATCATTGATCTGGCAGAGCGGGATGTAAAATCGGTCATGACTTCCCGGATTGATATTATCGGTGTTTCGGTTCTTGAAGGACTGGAAGGTGTGAGACGCATCATTTCCGAAAAAAAAGTGTTCAATATTCCGGTTTTTCGTGAAAACAGCGAACAGATTATTGGTATCATTGCAGCCAAGAACTTGGTTTCTCCGCTTTTGAACGGAAAGGCAGGCTCCCTTTCTTTGAACGATGTTATGGAACCGCCTCT
>CAYMND010000561.1:0-1978 GCA_964391685.1 uncultured Clostridia bacterium
GTCGGCATGTCATTGTAATCGCTGTTCGGCAATGATAAAATTCATCCAGGAGAAGACAGGAAAAACGAATGAAACCGTTGGCAGATCATGAAAAGGCGAAGATGATGCGACTGCGGATCATGATCATTCCTCCGATGGCGGCACTTGTCGCCTATTTCCTTTTCATGTTTCTCTACGGAGCGGAGCCTTTCTACAGAGTGCTGGCCATCGTATGCAGTTGTACCGCCATGGGCTGGACGACTGCCGTGATTCATCCCGTGGGTTTCCGTCATCCCCTGCTCTATATCTGGTATACTGTCAGCATGTCCGTTCCGATCCCCCTGGTGGAGCTGATGATGGAACCAGTCGGCGGTCGCTGGTACGGACGTACGGTGGCCATTCTGTCTCTGTTCGGGGTTGTGGCCATTCGAGGATATTTCATTCTGTTTGACTCTGAATCCGAAATTGCCAAAGGATGACCGGGTGCGTGAACAGACCATGCAGAGATCCTTTTTCAACCTTCCGGACAAGCCTTGTTTCCGTCCGGACGAGGTGGTACGGCTGACGCATCTTGACGGTCGGGTCATCTCCTACTGGGCGGGGGAATTCGAGGGCATCAGGCCGGCTCGTTCCGGTGACGGAGAACCGCTCTATACCAAGGCTGCGGTGGAGCGGATCCTGCTGATCAAGAGACTGCTGGTTGAAGAACGCCTCGACAAGGAGTCCGTACGCCGACGGCTCAGTGAAATGACGGGAGAAAAAGCACTTTCCGCAGTTGAACCTCCGGTGAGGAAGGAGTCCGATACCCTGCGCACTTTGAATCAGATAAAGCAAGGTTTGAAGGAAATATTGACAATTTTGGACCGGAGTGCTAAAATTTGAATGTTCGGGACGTAGCGCAGTCTGGTAGCGTACTCGCTTGGGGTGCGAGTGGTCGGTGGTTCGAATCCACTCGTCCCGACCATCTTGCCTCCGAAAACCGCCTTCAAAATGATGAAAAAGATCCTTTTAACCAATGACGATGGACTGTTTTCTCCTGGTTTGACCCGGCTTGCCGAAAAACTCAAGGAAAAATACAGAGTGTATATCGCCGCGCCCGATCGGGAGCGCAGCGCTGTCAGCATGGGGCTTACACTGCACCAGCCCCTGCGGGTGAATCGCTACGGGGAGGATGTCTGGTCCATCAACGGCACTCCGTCGGATTGTGTCAATCTGGCGGTACGACATCTCATGCCTTCTCCGCCGGACTGGGTGGTTTCAGGAATGAATCTGGGGGAAAACATCTCGGAGGACCTCTTCTATTCCGGTACGGTGGCCGGCGCATTTACCGCTTTCCTCTACGGCCTCCCCACTCTGGCCGTATCGCTGGTTTCGGATCGGCACAGCTATCACGGTGGACAGTACGATGTCGAAGGCGGTGCCGTTGTGACGGAACGCGTCCTGGAAAGACTTTGCGAAGGTGGAGGACGGGGCGGACTCATCTACAACCTCAACATTCCCTATCGCAACGACGGACGGATTTATGTAACCCGTATCGGACAGAAACGCTACGTTCCGGATGTGGAAAAGCGAACCGATCCCAGGGGCAGGGAATACTACTGGATGGGTACGGGCGGCCCTCAATACGAGGAGAAGCCGGGAACGGATGTCTGGGCGGTGTGCGGCAACCGGATTTCTCTTTCTCCTTTCGTCTATACCTTCGACGGTGAAGAATATCTGGATGAACTGAAGGAACTGTTTGAACATGAATAATCCTCTGAAACGACTCTACAACTGGGTTTTGGCCTGGGCCGAACGGCCGTCGGCCCTTTGGGCCCTGGCGGCCCTCACATTCGCCGAGAGCAGTTTTTTCCCGGTTCCTCCGGATGTGCTGCTCATACCACTGGTGCTGGGCAGCCGCCGGAAGTGGTTTCGGCTGGCTCTGGTCACCACCCTGGCTTCGGTGCTCGGGGGTTGTTTCGGCTACTGGATCGGCTGGAAACTCTGGTGGGCCGGAGAC
>CAYMND010000562.1:0-1969 GCA_964391685.1 uncultured Clostridia bacterium
TACAGCTGCCAGGGTTTTGGCCAGCTCCGTTTTCCCAACACCAGTCGGTCCGAGAAAAAGAAAGGATCCGATGGGGCGATCGGGGTTGGTGATTCCCGCCTTGGCTCTTCGAATGACTTTTGCCACTGTTTCCACGGCCCTGTCCTGCCCGACCACTCGTTGGCGGATCTTTTCCTCCATGTTCAGCAGCTTTTGCCGCTCACTGCCCAGCAGCTTGCTTACCGGGATTCCTGTCCATTTTGAAACGACTTCGGCGATATCGTCTTCCGATATGATTTCTGTCAGAATTTTCTTTTCCTTCTGCATGGCGTTCAGAAGCTGTCCGTTTTCCTTGAGCCTCTCCTGTGCCTGCGGTATTTGACCGTACTGTATCTGTGAAGCTTTTTCAAAATCATTCAATCTACGGGCTTCCTGTTCTTCAAAGCGCAGACGGTTGATATCCGACTTGGTCTGCTGCATGCTCTTGATCAGGGTTCTTTCTTTTTGCCAATGGGTGCTCAGCTGTTCCCGTTCCGTACGAATTTTTTCAAGCTCATTGCTGAGTTCCTTCAGTCTGGAGCTGCAGGCTTTCGAATTCTCTTCCCGCTTCAGAGCTTGACGTTCAATTTCCAGTTGCGTGATTCTGCGGTTCATTTCGTCCAGCTCTTCAGGAAGTGAATCCATTTCAATCCGGAGCTTGGAGGCGGCCTCATCCATCAAATCGATTGCTTTGTCAGGCAGAAAACGATCGGATATATACCGTTCGGAAAGCGTCGCGGCAGCCACGATGGCCTCGTCGCTGATTTCGACCCCATGATGGATTTCGTAGCGTTCCTTGATCCCCCGCAGGATCGAGATGGTTTCCGAAACGGAAGGTTCTTTGACCATAACCGGTTGAAAGCGGCGTTCCAGGGCCGGATCCTTTTCAATATGTTGGTGATACTCTTTTAGCGTTGTGGCGCCGATTGCCCGGAGTTCACCTCTGGCGAGAGCCGGTTTGAGCATGTTGGCGGCATCTACGGCGCCCTCTGCTGCGCCAGCGCCTACAATGGTGTGCAGTTCATCGATGAAGAGAATGATTCTTCCGGCGCTTTCACTGATTTCCTGAATGACTGCCTTGAGCCGGTCTTCGAATTCACCTCTGTACTTCGCTCCGGCCAGGAGGCTTCCGATGTCCAATGAAAAAAGCTGCTTGTCAGCCAGAATGCCAGGCACATCACCGGCTGCGATACGCATTGCGATTCCTTCGACAACGGCGGTCTTGCCAACCCCGGCCTCTCCGATCAGTACCGGATTGTTCTTGGTTTTTCGAACGAGAACCTGCAAGACTCGCCTGATTTCCTCGTCCCGGCCGATAACCGGGTCGATTTTGCCGTCTTTGGCCAGAGAGACCAGATCTCTTCCGTACCTTTTCAGGGCCATCATCTTGTCTTCGGGGTTGGTGTCGCTCACCCTTTTGTTGCCTCGAATCTGAGCCAATGCGCCAAGAAAAGTGTCGCGATTAATCATTTTATTGGGAAACGACTTGTCATGCTCCAGGATGCCGATAAACAGATGCTCTGTGGAAATATAGTCGTCCTTGAAGCGACGGGCAACTTTTTCCGCTTCATCGAGGACCTTTTTCAGGGCAGGCGAGAAGATGCGTTGAACACCCTGTGCTGTGGGCAGTTTGTCAAGTTCCTTTTGTATTGCGATTTCAAGGTCAGATACGTTCGCTCCTGTTTTTTTGATCACTTCGGGAACGATATTGTCGCGAATCGTTATGAGAGCCTGTGCCAGGTGGGCGGGTGTGATTTCCGGGTTCTGGGCGCTTTCGCAGTGGTTTATCGCTTTTTGCAAGGCTTCCTGGGCTTTGATTGTCAGTTTTTCCAAGGTCATGCTTCACCTCTTTTCGACTGAATACAATATAAATCAACAAAGCGAGGTTGTCAACCAGGGTGTTAGATTTTTCTTAGTATTATTGGCTCATGTCGGTGGGCTGGTGTTGACT
>CAYMND010000563.1:0-1959 GCA_964391685.1 uncultured Clostridia bacterium
GATCGAAAAGCCATGGCGTTCCTTTTCGACCTGAACGGCACGCAGATCCGGGTGCCGGTGGACCAGTTCACCCAGAAATTCATCATAGCTATAGGTCTCGCGGGCGAATTCGGGCATCTTCACCTTCCAGGCCGTAAACACATCGGCCAGGACCTCATGGGTCAGCGGAAACCCGGCCTTCATGACCGGATACCACTGTTCCAGCTTGTCGGCATTGATCTGCTGCAGGGTTTTGATGTCCATTAGCATATCCCGAATTTTGGTGTTGTCCATACTTTTCCTGGAAAGAATGTAGACCTCCGAGCTGTTTCTCACCTTGTCGCAGGGGAATGACCGAATTTTATCTTCCGCCGTGCCGAAGGCATCACCGAAGGTCCGCCATTCCCATCGTGCAATGATTTTATCCATTGCTCACTCTCCTAAGATGCGGATTTTTTTCATAAAAAAACTATGGCACCCGGTTTTTTTTTCAGCAATAAGGGGAATCCACTTTTCTTTTGTGGGGGTTTTCCATTACGAGGATGTGGGGGTTAGTCCCTATCCGCCGGGCTCTTCGGTGATCTCGATATCCTTATGCCAGGAGATGGCCATCTGCAGCAGTTCGGCGGCGTTTTGTGCACCCAGTTTCTGCTTGAGCCGGGAACAGTAGGTTTCCACCGTTTTGATGCTGAGCAAAAGCTCTTCGGCAATCCGATGAGGACGAAACCCCCTGCCGAGCAACTTGAAAATCTCCAGTTCACGGTCGCTGAGGCGATCGACAGGCGAACCGTTTTCCCCCAGGTTCCCGCCAGTGGCTTTCTCCAGCAGGCGTTCAGCCGCCGCCTGGCTGAGGTAGATCTTACCGGACAACACCTTGCGGATTGCCGCCAGCAGAATATCAGCGGAAGCATGCTTCATGACATATCCCTTGGCTCCGGCCCGGACAGCCCGTTCAGCGTACAAAGCTTCCGGGTGCATGGACAGCACCAGACTGGGCAGAGAGCGGTCCCGTTTTTTGATCACCTTGATCAGTTCGATTCCATCCATTCCCGGCAGGGAGATGTCCACCAGCATCAAGTCCGGCTTCAGCCCAATCAGCATGTTGAGCGCTTCAGAACCGCTGCTGGCACTTCCACAGACCTCCATATCCGCCTGTTGATTGATCAACTGGGTGATACCATCCCGCATGATCGGATGGTCGTCAACGATGAAAACCTTTTTTTTCCTGTTTTCCCCGTTCATTTCACTGCTTTCCTTCCTTCTCCGGAAAAAGCGGAAGCCTTGTGAAATACACAACGGACCACAGTTCCTCGATTCCTTCTGGATGTGATCGTAAAAGACGCTCCGATTGACGAAGCCCGATACTCCATGATATTGAGCCCGATCCCTTTCATGTTGGGTTTTTCCGGAAAACCGACCCCGTTGTCGGAAACCATCAGTTCGACACGTCCTTCCTTGCGGTACAGTCGAATGCGGATCCGACCGGCGTGTCCGTGGCGGATGGAATTATTGATCGCCTCCTGAACAATACGGTACACCTGAATGATGACCTTTTCATCGGATGTAACCAAACCCTTTTCAAAGGAAAGCATCACGGGTATGCTGTACAGCTCCGAAACAGAAACCGCCAGCTCCTTGAGTGCCGCATTGAGTCCTCCCTCACTGAGACTGGGATACAGCCCCCGGGCCAGATCACGTGTGTAGGTCAGAGCATTCTGCAGGTGTCCCATCAGTTTGCGCATGCTCTCGGCCTCTTCCATACCAATATTCTTCAGCTTCTCATACAAGGCCTGCCCCATGAAGACAATTCCGCCCAACTGCTGGGAAAGACTGTCGTGGAGGTCCTGGCCGATGCGACGCTGTTCCTTCTCACTGATCTCCATCATCTGTTTCTGCAGATCGCTCTTGAGAATGATTTCCCGTCGCAGGCGTTCGTTGGCCTCCAGCAGTTCCCGGGTGCGCTCCTTCACCTTCTCCTCC
>CAYMND010000564.1:0-1958 GCA_964391685.1 uncultured Clostridia bacterium
CTCCGGGGTTTTCCGGGTCACCGGTGTCGTCTTCGGAATCGGATGAAGAACACCCGGACAGAGTCAGCAGGATCGCAAAAAGAAGCGTGGCGATAAAACGCCTCAAATCGTTGTTTGTTTTTTTTCCCATCTCAATCTCGCATCTGGTGACAATATAATAATATGTACCCTATTTAATAAATAGGCAACTTGTAGATTGATTATAAACAAGACAATTTTCGTATGCAACCGTTGGTCACTGTATCGACAGGAAGGAAGGGCTGTTGTATTTATTCGGGTAAATCTGCCGGGGGGGGGGTGAAAATTTCCTCACATAACAGAAGCAGTTGCTGCTTGGCCTTTGCCGGATTGCTGTCGGGCTGCAGCAGCACGATGGTGTACGTGGGGTTGTTGAACGGGGAGCGGTGGCTGTGCATCAGGGTGGAAAAGCCGTCACTGGTTTCGATGTGCACCATGTTGGCCTGGCCGATTCCCGTGGAGCGGGAAAGCTGGGTCGAGCACGACAGCGTGTCCAGGAATTGCTGACCGATATGATTCAGATCGAGGGATTCCCGTCCGCAGTGCACGGCCAGCTGTTCGCCGCTGTTGTTGAAAACCGCGACCCCCTGGCAGCCGTCGATGGTTCTGACTTTTTCGATCAATCGTCGGGCCCGATCCTGTTCCGTTTCCAGGTTTTCCTTCGGTATGGAATCCGCTTCTTCCCGGCGGTTGTTCAGCTCGTCGGTCAGACGCAGGATCTGCATGATCTGCTCCATGAAGTTGAGCCGGATGGTGTGATGGATTCGTTTCTGACGCAGACGCCGGATGAAAATTTCTCCGTTGTCGGCCATGGAAATGATTTTCATCAGGGCCACCTCGCCACGGTACTCACCGGTTTCCGCGTGGAAGATCTCTCCTTTGCGAAGGTAAATGCTGGCGCAATTGTCGGTATTCTCGATCTGCACCAGAGCGTCCTTGCGGTCCAGGTTGATCATCTGCAATACCGAAATCAGGCTGATCGGCTCGAGGTGCCGCTTGGCATCCCCATTGAGAGCCATTTCGATCTTTCTGGCCAGCCAGTTCAGGGAGAAGGGCTTGGAAAAGACATCGTGGGCACCCAGGCTGCGCAGCTGCGACTCGCTTCCCTTGGCATCGTAGGCCGTCATGGTGAAGATGAGTCCCGGAAAGGCGATCTCCTTGAGGAAAACCAGCAGGTCGATGCCGCTCTTGTGGGGCATGCGGATGTCGGTGATGATCAGGTCGTATTGTCGGTTCAGGACTTTGTCCTGGGCTTCGTTGACGGAGTATGCCGTATCGATGTCGATGGCCAGATCGGTTTTACAGAGAAAATCGGAAAGGATATCGATAAAATCGATTTCGTCATCGATCAGCAGGAGCCTTTTCTTCATCTCCGTTCCCAATGCTTGGAGAGCGTATAAGATTGTATTAACACCTTTGTCCTCGTTTTTCAACCACCGGGAACGAAGCCGTGAGCCAGGCTTTTTTATTTTGGAATTGCACGTTGTTGCGGAAAAAGTTCTTTTTTTGTGTAAAAATATCTATATGAGCGCAGACAAGGGTAGAACGATGGGCCGTATCGCATGTCTGGCGATCCTGTTGAGTCTGGCGCCATTTTCAATATCCTGCGGCAGACGGGAAACCCCCTTCGACCGCTTCCGGCAGGAACTGGATCGGGTGGTGACCGATGTGGAGGGACAAAATCTGTCCAGGCTGTCGGAGATGCTGCATCCGGATTTCATCGATCAGCAGGGACGGGATGCGGGTCAGGTCCTGGATTGGCTCGAAAGACTGCTGAAGACACGGCGGGATGTGGTGGTTCATTTGCTCGACATCGATGAAATCATCTCACCCACATCGGAGGAAGACGGCCGGGTGGACATCGACCTGGTTGTTTCCAGCGGCGGGTTGAAACTGGTGCGGAAGCTGGTCTCGGTTTACGGAAGGCTGGTGAGGCTCAC
>CAYMND010000565.1:0-1950 GCA_964391685.1 uncultured Clostridia bacterium
GAAAAAAAGGAAAGTTCACGATTGATCTCGTCTCCGAAAGTCAGGATACTCGGCCCATCCTGCAGGCGGCGGACCAGTTTGATGGGCATTTCAACCTGATTCGTGGTATTTTCGATTTGACTCTGAGGTTTCGGCTGCGGCGGGTGCAGGTCCGTTTCCGGCTTCGGCTGTTCAGGCGGTTCTTTTTCCGCAGGTTGAACGCTTTTCGCTGCGAACTCCGCCCGATTTTCCTGTTCATTCTGCTTTTCCTTTTCGGCCCGCAACTCTTTTTTTCTTTTGTATGAACGGAGAGAAGGCTGGTAGGGCATGGTCCGGGACTGGGTGAGCTGGTTCAGCAGATTTTTGATCTCACCACTCAGTTTGACGAATTCCAGTACCAGCTGCCATCCGCCCCGTCTGGAAAAGCGGACCACCTTGCCGGCGCACTCGATCTGTGGAATTGAAGGGATTCCCTTCAATCGGCAGAGCATGAACTCCTGGCCGGTTTTCAGCAGGTTCTCGTGAAAGCGGATTTCCCGTTCCGAACCCAGATCCAATGCCCTCTGGACGTTGACGCAGAAGGCTTCGGAGGAGAGGTTGTCCAGGCTGCCCTGAATTCCGATTCCCTTGCCGAAGGATTCCAGAAGGGCGGCGCTGGCGTCTTCTCGCGGGGAAAAACTGCTGCGCAGGGCGGAGCGGCGCTCGTTGGCTTGAATGGACGAGGGAAAACCGAGATACATACCGTTGTCCTGGCGGTAAAAGGGAGCGTCGAATTCCATCCAGGTACCGTCGAGAGGAAAACCCACGGTGACCTGGCTGCCTGAAGATGCGCCGATATCTTCGAGACTGGATATCTTCACTTTTTTTTCCTTTTCCTCAATGCTGAACAGATTGGCCGACGCCTCCCTCCGGTCCCAGGAGAGCAGAACGGAGATGCGTTGGGAAATCAGTTCGTCGATATGTCCCAGGATGTTGTCGATGTCGGATATGCCTTGGCCGCTGTTTGTGCCTTTTCTGCGTGAAAACAAGGCTGCCATGAAACAAACCTCCTGCCGCTCATGGTGATTTGGTTGTCATGTCTATACGACTTAATAATGTGTGGAAAAAGGTGATGCGGCAACTTTTTACAGAAATTGGGCCTGTAAATCGATGATTTCGAAGCGGTACTCGAACAGATCGATCCAGAGAAGTCGGTTGACCAGGGTGTCGCCGAGACCGCAGGTCATGCCGATCACCTCCCGTACCTGCACCGACGCAATAATTCCCGGAATCTGGGCACTGACGGGGATGGTGTCCACGGAAGGCTGCTGGTCGGAAAACAAACTGCGCAGGCTGCGACTTATTTTCGGCACGATGGTTGTGGCTTGTCCCATGAAACCGTGAACTGCGCCGTGAACCATGAACATATCTTTTCCCGTCTCTACCAGGAGATCGTTGAGAACGTAGCGGGCTTGGAAATTGTCCAGGCAATCGACAATTCCGTTCAGATGGTCGGGAAGAGAGAATGAGGCGTCGATGGTGGAATGTATCGGAATCAGACGGGTCGGCAGGCTCAGGCGGTTCAGTCTTTCCGCGGCCACCAGAGACTTGCTTTTGCCGATATCGGATTGGCCGTACAGAATCTGACGGTTGAGGTCCGGGGTGTTGACGGTACCGTTGTCCACCAGGTACAGGGTGCCGACACCCAGACGAACCAGCTGCTCGGCAACGACACTGCCCAGTCCGCCGAGTCCGGCGATGAGCAGCGTACAGGTGCGCAGGCGCTCCTGACCCTGGATACCCAGTAATGGCAGCTGGCGGATAAAAGGTGACAGGGGGTCTGATGCGGTGTTCATGATGTACTCCTTTCGTCAATGGATAAGAGCTCGGATTGCTGTCGCTCCCGGATCCATGCCCATATTGGCTGCATGTGGCGGGTTGTTGAGTTCCGATTCGGAAGTATCCGGGCCAGCAGGCTGATGAGCGTGGGCA
>CAYMND010000566.1:0-1947 GCA_964391685.1 uncultured Clostridia bacterium
CACCGAAAAACCACCAAAGAAATACGTAGTCATTCTGGGCGGCGCCAAGGTTTCCGACAAGATACCGGTTATCGAAAATCTGGTCGGCAAGGCCAGCTGCCTGCTCATTGGCGGAGCAATGGCCTACACCTTTCTGACCGCTCAAGGAAAGTTCGTCGGCCGTTCCAAGGTGGAACCCGATTTCATAGAATTCTGCAAAAAACTATTGAAAGACGCTCCCGAAAAAGGGACCCGAATCGTTCTGCCCGTCGACCATATCGCGGCGGTGACCCCGGAACCGGAAATCACCGTGCGCATCGTCGGGCAGGGCGAAACCATCCCGGACTCCATGATGGGGCTCGACATCGGCTTCGACACCGTCAACCTTTTCCGGATGGAGATCGAGTCCGCAGAGTTGATCGTCTGGAATGGTCCAATGGGTGTGTTCGAAATCGACACCTTCGCCGGCGGAACCATGGGCGTTGCCCGGGCCGTCGCGGAAAGCAAGGCCACTTCGATCGTCGGCGGCGGAGATTCGGTCGCGGCCATCCACAAGAGCGGTCTGTCAGAAAAAATCACCCACATATCCACCGGAGGAGGAGCCTCGCTGGAATTCCTTTCAGGCCTCACTCTGCCCGGTATCGCCGCACTCTGCCGCTGAAAAATCGGAGGAACCATGCCCAGAGCAACCATCATCGCCGGAAACTGGAAGATGCACAAAACGGTCAGTGAAGGGATACAGTTTCTGGATGCCCTCAATCTTTCCCAACCGGTGAAGAAAAACCCGGAGATCCTGATTTTCCCTCCTGCCACATCCACATTCAGTCTGAGCCGTCACCGTCCGGACATCACCTTCGGAATCCAGAACATTCACGAAGAACCCCAAGGTGCCTTCACCGGAGAAATTTCGGCGGCCATGGCCGCCGAATGCGCGACAGTTGCCCTGATCGGCCATTCGGAACGTCGTCACGTCTTCATGGAAACCGACGATCGGATCAACCGGAAGATCAAGGCCGCCCTGCAGGCCGGCCTGCGCCCCATGCTCTGTGTCGGCGAGAAGCTCGTGGAACGCCGTTTGGAAAAGACTGAAAGCGTCGTTCTGAACCAACTTACAACGGGACTGGACGGAGTCGATCTGTCAGACTTGAAACAGCTGATGGTCGCCTACGAGCCGGTGTGGGCCATCGGTACCGGTTTGACCGCCACCCCAGAGCAGGCACAGACAGTTCACGCCCTGATCCGACAAAATCTCGAATCCATGGGTCTGACCGATATCCCTGTCCTGTACGGCGGATCGGTGAAGCCCGAAAATGCCCGTGAACTTCTCACACAGCCCGACATCGACGGTCTACTGATCGGAGGAGCATCCTTGCAAGCGGAAAATTTTTCTGCTATAATTGCACTCGCCTATGGGCTCGTAGGCTGACAGGAGGAACTTTGCAAGCCTTTTTGATGTTCGTACACATATTCGTCAGCATCCTGCTGATCATCGTCGTTCTGCTGCAAAGCGGCAAGAGTGCAGACTTGGCCGGAGCCTTCGGCGGCGCTGGATCCCAGTCGACTTTCGGTCCCCGCGGGGCCGCCTCGCTGTTGTCCAAGATCACGACTACACTGGCCATTCTTTTCATGGTGACGTCTCTCCTTCTGTGGATCATCGCCGCCAAGAAGAACAGCAGCGGTTCGGTCGTCACACCCGAGAAATCCGTGGTCGAGGATGTCGCTCCGACCGGTGGTGAAACTCCCGGCGAAGAAAGCAAGCCCGCAGTGGTTCCGGCCGAGACTCAGGAAGAAAAACAGAGTCAGACGACCGAGACTCCGGCTGAAGAACCCGCCTCTGAAGATCAACAGACGGAACAGGGAAACAGCGAACAGAAGTAATATGCAATCGGGAGACAGGTTGTCTTCCCGATGAAAGAAATACCGCCTGATGCCGAGGTGGTGGAATTGGTAGACACGCAAGCTTGAGGT
>CAYMND010000567.1:0-1946 GCA_964391685.1 uncultured Clostridia bacterium
TGTGGCCTTCATGAAGAAAAGCTGTGCCCCTTTCGATGCGGTCATCAGCGACGAAAGCGATGAAATCACCCAGATCGCCATCCAGGGTCCACGAGCCGAGCAACTCCTGCAACAGTTCACTCAGACAGACCTGGCCCCCATTGTGTACTACAGTTTCGTAACCGGACAAGTGGACGGAGTGAACGCCATTATCTCCAGAACCGGATATACCGGCGAAGACGGCTTTGAAATCTATTTCAGGGAATCACCCGAACGGGCCAGCGCACTCCTTCTCAAGCTGGTGGAAGCGGGAACCCCCCTGGGCATGATTCCCTGCGGACTGGGCGCCCGGGACTCTCTTCGCCTCGAAGCGTCCATGTGTCTTTACGGCAACGATATCGACGACCAGCACACCGTACTTGAAGCGGGGCTTGGATGGATCCTGAAACTGCAGAAAGGAGACTTCATCGGAAAGATGGCTCTGGAGAAACAAAAGGCGGAGGGAATCAAACGCAAGCTGGTGGGATTCGAAATGCTGGAACGCGGCATCGCCCGTCACGGCTACCCGGCGTTTATCGACGGGGAAAAGGTGGGCGAAGTCACCAGCGGCACCCAGACCCCATACCTCAGGAAAGCCATCGGTATGGTATACCTGCCGATCGAATTCACCGAACCGAATACCCGATTCGAAATCCAGATCCGCGACAAGAAAGTCGCCGCTCAGGTCATTCCGATGCCGTTTTACAAACGCGAGAAATAAATCTCAAAGATATAACGCAAGGAGGCTACCGATGAATCTCAGCGATCTCAAATTCACCAAAGAACATGAATGGGTATATCCGAAAGGAGAGGAAGCAACGATCGGCATCACTGAATACGCACAAAAAGAGTTGGGTGACGTGGTCTATGTCGAACTGCCCGCCGAAGGTGAAAATTTCAAAAAGGGCGACGCCTGTGCCAACATTGAATCGGTCAAGGCGGTCAGCGATATCTATATCCCCGTCTCAGGCGAAGTGATCGCCGTCAACGGCAATCTCGAGGATAAACCTGAACTCATCAACCAGTCCCCCTACGAAGAGGGATGGATCTTCCGCATCAAGATCAGTGAAGCAGCGGAGCTTCGCACCCTGCTCTCCTTTGAACAATACGAAGAATACCTGAAAGGCATCTCCGAGGAGTGACCATGCAATATTTTCCCTTAACCGATGCAGATCGGCGGGAAATGGCGGCATGCATCGGCATCGGTGATGTCCGTGAACTTTTTTCGGACATCCCTGCGGATGCTGCCTATTACAATCTCGACGCATTGCCCGAAAGCTTGCCGGAGAACCGTCTGATCAAGCGCTTCGAGAAATGGGCCGAAAAAAACCATTACGCCGAATACCTTAGTTTTCTGGGAGGCGGAGCCAACGACCATTTCATTCCCGAAGTGGTCAACCAGCTCAGCATGCGGAGCGAATTCCTGACACCCTATACACCGTACCAGCCCGAAGTCAGCCAGGGAAGCCTGCAGGCCATGTTCGAATACCAGACCATGATCTGCATGCTCACCGGTATGGATGTCTCCAACTCCTCTCTATATGACGGCGGAACCGCCGCTTCGGAAGCGCTCCTGCTGATGGTCCGCAAATCCCGCAAGCGAAAAGTCCTGATTTCCGAAGCCCTGCATCCGGAATACCGGGAAATTATCAACACCACAATCCAGAATCTCAACATCGAAACCCGCACAGTGGCCGTGGATCCTGCCACCGGAACCGTAGACAAGACCGATCTAGAAAAAGCGATGGACGAAGAGACCGCTGGTTTCATCTATCAGTCTCCGAACTTCTTCGGGGTCATAGAAGACGGCAAGACGCTTTGCGACTTGTGCCACCAACACAGGATCCTGACCGCCCAGGTCGTCAGCGAAGCCATGTCGCTTCCCTTTCTGACCGCTCCTGGAGACCTGGGAGTGGACATCGTGGTCG
>CAYMND010000568.1:0-1939 GCA_964391685.1 uncultured Clostridia bacterium
ACTGGAACAGCCGAAGCAAAGAAATCGAGGCGTTCACGGTCTTCAACGACGGCAGTCTGAGTGGCAGTGTCAATGTGCATTCCAGACCGGGAAGCGGCGTCGAGATTTTTGCCCGCAATCTGTGGTCAGGCAAGGTGGTCGAGATGATCGGCATTGCCGGGACCGTTCCGTTACGGGGGATTCTGGCCAGTGCCCAGTTTTCGGTGAAGAAGTCACAGATCGGCGGCAGCGCCGTTCTGGAGAAGGAGAACGGCGTCGGGTCCGGATTCAACCTTTCGGGCCCCATCGATTTCCTGTACAACACCAAAACCAAAGAGGCCCGATTCTCCTGCAAGGAAGGGCTTTCGGAACTCGGGCCATTCACTCTTTCGGGCCTGGTTTCTCCCAAATCGCCTCAGTCGAAGAAAATCGATGTGTCGGTTGCCGTGGACAATATGGAGGCGGCGGACCTCTACAGCCGGCATTTCATCGGTCTCGACCTTGATCGATGGCATCTGACCGAAGCCCTCGGGCGTTTCGAGGTTCATGTCGTCGAAAGAAATAAACGCATGGAGACCCGCAGCATTTTCTCCTTTCAGAAGCTGACCAGCTCGGGAGTCCAGCTGAAAAATTTCAGCGGAAATGTGTACAGCCGGGGAAGCAGGGTCGAGGGGCGGATGGAAGTCCGGGATGAAAAAGTGAATTGTGAAGCCGATCTTCTGAATGTTCCCAAGGAGACGGTAATCGATTTCAGGAATGCACGCGGCAATATCGAAACCCTTTTCGATCTGTTGGATCTGGAACTGGACCTCCGGGGACAGGGGGAGGGGGATTTCAAATACTCTCTGGAGTCGGAAAAAGGGGCTCTGCCGGTGGTTACGGGGCATTTCAGAACGGGCGATATCCGGCTGGTGGGCTATCCGTTCAGCCATGTCACCGGTCGATTGTGGAGCGACGGCCAAAAGATTCGTCTGGATGATCTGAAGTACACCTTTTTCGGAGGTGATGGTGAGACTGATCTGTTCATCGATTATCCGGAGAAACGGTACCGGATATCCGGTACGGTGAAGGGCATCGACAGCCATGAAGTCAACGGAGAATTCGGCGGTCGGGGAGATTGCGGTTTTCGCGGGGAAGGCGAATTCAATGTCGATCCCATCCATGTGGACCTTCGATTTCCGGAAATGACCTTCTATCCCGATCGCCCGTTCGTATTTGCCATCGATGACGGGAAAGTGCTGACGGATTTCGAAAATTTTGGATTGGATCTGAAAGCCCGGGTGATCCGTCAGGGGATCGAAATGCCCCTGGAGCTGAAATTGGAGTCCAGGGATGACAAATATCAGGGTTCTTTTTCGGGAAAGATCCAAAACCTCAACCTGTTGATTCCCTGGAAGGAGAATCAGGGAGAATTGAATCTGAACGTTCGCATCGGTACCGGAGAGCATGGGGAGACCGATTTTCAGGGAGTGGCCAATTTTAGCGGACAGCGGTTGACCTTTCCGGGTTTCGCCCACACCATTGACAATTTTGAGGGCTTCATCACCATCAACAACGGCTGGTTCACGTTGCAGTCGTTTCAGGGGAGAATGGGCGGAGGCCCCATCGATGCCAACGGATACCTGACGATCGCCGGGGGGACCATCCGGGATCTGAACATCAACATGAGGGGACAGTCCATGACCCTGTATCCCATGGATCGGACGAAGTGCACGCTGGATACGGTTTTGAATCTGAAGCGGAGCGGAGAGCGGTACCTGTTGTCCGGGCAGATGACCTTTTCCGATACCCTATGGGAACGCGGACTGACTGAGGGATTGTCATTCAATACCGATGCCGACTTCACCTCCTCGGAATCGGCTTTCCTCGACCTGCTGAGTTACGATCTGCAGCTGCAGAACAAGGGCGAAGTGTCCCTGCGCAATTCCACCATGGAAGCCAGGGGAGCGCGCGACCTCCA
>CAYMND010000569.1:0-1937 GCA_964391685.1 uncultured Clostridia bacterium
CGAAAGTAGAACGAAAGCGATCTTCAAAGAATCAATCGAATTCATAGACGTCCGAGGCGGACACGATGTTACAATTTGTTAACAACTGTCAGAAATTTATGATATATAGTTGTTTGAGATGAACAAGAAAATCCTGGTCATCGATGATGACGAGAAACTGGGGCGCCTGTTGCGGGATTACCTGGCCCAATACGATTTCTCGGTGGTAACACGCACCACTCCGAGTGCCGGTCTCAAATCCCTGAAAACCGAAAAACCCGACCTGATCATTCTGGACATCATGCTTCCCGAAATGGATGGATTCGAAGTCTGTCGAACCATCCGCCGGGACCACTCTACGCCCATCATCATGCTCACCGCACGGGGAGAAGTCACCGACCGCATCGTCGGCCTGGAACTCGGAGCCGATGACTATCTTCCCAAACCGTTCGAACCCCGTGAGCTGCTGGCCCGTATCCAGACCATCCTGCGTCGCAGCCGGCAGGACGAAGGCCGGGAAAGCCGCCGATTCGGTGACCTGTTCATCCATTTCTCCCGCCACCAGGTCACTCTGGACGAAAAACCCGTCGAACTGACCAGCGCGGAATTCGAGATCCTCCAGATGTTCTGCCGTCGTCCCGGTGTCACCTTCAGCCGCAACCAGATACTGGACCAGCTCTGGAACCTCGACTGGGACAGTGAAAGCCGTTCCATCGACGTACTGGTCAGCCGCCTGAGACAGAAGCTGGGTGACGACCCGAAAAGTCCCCGTTTTATCCGCACCATCTGGGGCAGCGGGTACATGTTCATTGCGGAGGGTTGATCCGGATGAGAATGCTGCGCCATTTCAGACAACATCTTTCGAGCAAGATCGCCTTCGTTTTCATCCTGTCGATGATGACCATTTTTTCCCTTCACATGTTCACCACCCGGGCGCTGTTCGGCCCGAAGCGCTTTCCGGCCATGACCCGGATCGGCATCGATCATGCACAGTACATGGTCGGGGCCATCGGTGTCCCTCCGAACCTGGAAATGGCCAGGAATCTGCATCAGAAACTGAGAATACAGATCCGCATTGAAAACGAAAGTGTCAGCTGGGTCAGCAATGTAGATATGATCTCCTTCAAAGACGTGAACCTGAAACCGATTGCCGAACTGGAGGGAACTTCCGCCGGTTTCACGACTCACGGATTGTGTATCAAAATTGATCGGGAAAACACCCGGTTTCTGTTCGTCCTGCATCCCAAGGAGGAAAACATCCGCAAACTGGGATACAGTTTCTTTTTGATTCTTCTTTTTTATACCTCCCTGGTACTGGCCGTTCTGTATTTCATCATCAAATGGCTGCTCCGAGACATCAAGGTACTGGACAACGGCATGCAGCAGATCAGTTCCGGCCGTCTGGATCACCGGATGAGTTCCCGTCGCCGGGACGAACTGGGTCAGTTGATACACTCCTTCAATACCATGACCGACAAGATCCAGGAGATGATCCGCAGCCGGGAACAGCTTCTGCTCGACGTCAGCCACGAGCTCCGTTCTCCGCTCACCCGTATCCGGTTGGCACTGGAATTCATGGAAGACAGCGACACCAAAAAAATCATTCAGGAAGATGTCAGCGAAGTGGATGCCATGATCGCCGAACTTCTGGAAGTCGAACGGCTGAGCAGCGCTCATGGTGGTTTGAAGCTGGAAGATTGCAATATCCATGACCTCATTGTGGAAACTTGCCGGGGATTCAGGGATCGGAAACCGGGGATCATGATCCGCCCGGTAAACGCCGAAATCCGCAGGATGATCGATCGGGAGCGATTCAGAACCGTGCTGCGCAACATCCTGGACAACGCCCTTCGCTATTCGGACGACAACAGCATTCCGGTGGAAATCGGAGCCGAAAAGCGGATCGATGATATCGTGATCATCGTTTCGCTCAGCACGAACAAGAGCTTCGAGTGGGT
>CAYMND010000570.1:0-1935 GCA_964391685.1 uncultured Clostridia bacterium
CCATCAGACTTCTGTGAGTGACCAGCACAATGTTGTCCGGCAACTTCAACAACTGTTTGCTGACCAGGGCAAAGACCGGAGGCAGAACAATCAAACCAAAAGCCAAAGTGACCAGTATATTCTGGATCATCGTAAAACGAAACAGTTTTCGATATCCCTCCCGATCCCGGACCAAGGCCACAACTGCACTGAGGATCATGATTACAGGAGATTCAAAGATCAGGGCGATTGAATATGCAACCCCAAAGGCCGCCAGTTGAGCAGAAGGATTTTCCAGGCGAGCAATGAGGGCCGAGAGGAACGGTTGTTCCACCGCCATCATCAACCATGTGGCGGCGAGAGGAAGCCAAAAAAGCGCAATTCCCTTGAGGGAAGGTCTTAAAAAATCTTTTTCCATGAACTTCAATCAGTGAAATGTCTTTATTGGCACAGTCAGTCTATATCCATTTCGTCAGACTGATGAATGCCCGTAATTTTATATCGGTTTCTCTCAGCCGCGCCGATAAAATCCTGGACAAATGAAGCAGTATGGGGACTCCTGCGGCCGAATCATCTTCAATGTATTCGAGAAAATCCTTCTGACTGATTTCCAGTAGTATTGTCGGCGTATGGGCGATGGCGGTCGCAGAGCGGGGCTGCGATTCAAGCAATGCCATTTCTCCCAGAAGGTCGCCTTTTTTCAGAATGATCAACGCTTCCTCTTCACTCGTAGAGGTTAAATAGGAGACCCTGACTTCACCGGAAGCCAGCACCATCATGCTGTCGCCCCCGTCTCCTTCTCTGAATATGATTTCACCCTGGGAGAATATTCGTTCGTTGAACTTTGCATACAACCGGCTCAGGCTCTGGCTGCTCAGGGATGAAAAAATGGAAATTTCCTTGAACAACGAAACGATGAAATCATCTTCATGTGGCATATTTTTATATTAACACATCAAACCACTCGGGAAAAAGTCATTTGCATAACACTGCTTCTGTATCCAGGGCGATCATCAGCTCCTCGTTGGTCGGAATGACCAGTATTTTAACCGGGGAATCATCTGTAGACACGATCGCCTCTTTTCCCCGCACCTTGTTTTTCTGGGGATCCAGTTTCACCCCGAGCACTTCAAGGCCCTGGCAAATATGTTCGCGGGCTTCCGGCCCGTTTTCTCCAACTCCGGCGGTAAACACAACGGCATCCAATTTTCCGTCGAGAGAAGTCGACAATGCGGCGACATATTTTCTTGCGCCATGAGCAAATATATCTAAAGCCAGCTTTGCACGCTCGTTTCCGGCGGCTGCGGCATTTTCGACATCCCGCATGTCGTTTGTCAGACCGCTGACCCCCTTGAACCCGGATTGTTTGTATATCAAGTCATGAACTGCAGTCGCGCTCATTCCCAGCTCTTCCTGCAGATGCAGAATAATCGCCGGATCTATATCCCCGGCACGGGTTCCCATCGGAACACCGCACATCGTACCGAAACCCAGCGAGGTATCCACGGATTTTCCGCCTTTTACAGCAGTCAGGGAAACACCGTTACCGAGATGGCATGTTACGCAGTTGAACTGTTCAAGCGGAACAGACAGCATCTCTGCGGCTCTCATCGACACGTACTGATGGGAGGGACCATGAAAACCAAAGCGACGGATACCGTGCGTCTCATAAAAATCGTAAGCCAGCGGGTAAACATACGCGTGTTTCGGCATACTGGCATGAAACGCGGTATCGAAAACCCCGACATGGGGAATGTTCGGCAGAATATTTCTTACAGCCTCCACTCCCATGAGGTTTGGGGGATTGTGAAGCGGGGCCAGCTTCGAACTCTCTTTGATGATGGCAATAATTTCGGGTGTCAATTTCTCCGAATGCTTGATCCGTTCACCGCCATGTACAATGCGATGGCCTACCGCGTCGATTTCCGACAAATCTTTGATGACGCCTTTCCGGGC
>CAYMND010000571.1:0-1923 GCA_964391685.1 uncultured Clostridia bacterium
TCTGAACCATTCAGTCGAGAGACAATCCCAGACACTTTCCTCCTGGGGCAAAAAGAAGTCCGCAAGCAAACGGTTCCTCTGCTCAGACACAGTACCTGGCTCGGTGACCAAGTCGTCGACTGTCCCTTCAGCCACCTGATTCTGTTTTCCCTCCATGGAACACTCGTCGGACTCCCAGCAAGCCGTTCCGGTCGTATCGTCCGGATTGCCGACGAAGAATTCCAGCAACCTCCAAAGCTCTTTACGGATTCCCACGGCATCCTGGGATGCTGGACAGATCAGGACGATCACGTCTATCCTCTCCTGGACATTCATCATCTCGTCCGCCGTCGGGTCGAGGACACCGAATTCGAAAGATCGGACTTTACCATCTGTATCAGTTCTTCCGACCGAGAGCTCTTCGAACCCTACGCCACTCTCCTGAATGATATGGCAAACAACATGGGTTGGGAGTTCTTTGGGGCTGAAGACAATTTAACCAGTAAAAAAACCGGGAGAATGATCATCCGCGCCCTGGGGCCCGACGCTCTTCGGAACGGGATTCCTTTCCGTTCGGCATCTGGTCGTTCCGAACACCTCACAGTCTTTCTCACCGATGAAACCATCCACAGCCGATCCAGAATGATCCATCTCTACTGCCAGGGTGCGGATTATATTCCAACAGGGAATCCGACAGATTTCATTATCGCCGTCAAACAGGCTTGGATTTTATCAAAAACCTTGTCTGCAAAATAATGAAAACCATTTCCCTTTATATGAAGTATAATAATAATTACAAATTCGCCTGGGCGTCCTTTTTGTGCCGCCGATGATGGCGACAGGAGTCGAAGCAAATAAATGAAACGTGGTTTGAGTATTACCTTGCTGATTGTCGCTGTATTTTTCCTGTTTCTCTTTCTTATTGGCGGTTTCATATACTTCCAGCTTACCAGTGAACCGTCCGTTCCCGAAAAAGTGTTTTTGTCCCTGGATCTCAATCAATCGATCGTCGAAAACGAATCCAGCCCGCTAGAAAAAGGATTCTCCATCAACGATCTCTGGATTCATATCCGCCGGGCGGAGCGTGACAAACGAATCATCGGACTGCTTCTGAACATAGATCAAATCGGAGGCAACAGCGCTGTATTCGAAGAAATCGGAGGAATGCTGGACCATTTCAAACGTGAAAGCGGAAAGCCGGTGGTGGCCTATATTATTGACGGCAGCCTCCGTGACCTCTATCTGGCATCCTTCGCCGACAAAGTGTTTGTCTTCAAAGGAAACGAACTTTTCATCAGCGGACTGGCCGGGCAAGCGACATTCATAAAGAAAACACTCGATCTTCTGGGCATCGAAAGCGAATTTTATCAGATCGGTGCCTATAAAACCGCTGCGAACACTTATACTCAAACAGAAATGACCCCTGAACACCGGGAATCCTATATGTCATATTTCGGTGACCTTCACCGAGCCATGGTCGAGTCGATCGCCGTCCATCGAGGTGTAGCCGCTGCCGATGTGGAACAACTTGTCCAGAATTCTCCCATCGACAACGAATCCTATCTCACAGCCGGTCTTCTGGACGGTACCTGCTACCCGGACGAAGTACTCAAGAGTGCGGGTTTCGATGAAGCCAAAACATTTCCCCTGGAAACCTATGCCAAGACCAGTAAACCCGGAGCTTTTTCCGGTAAGGAAACCATCGCCGTACTTTTTGCCGAAGGAGAGATCCATTCCGGTCAGAGCGGTAAAAGCGGCGTCTTCGGAGACAAGATCATGGGAGCCGACACGGTTGTTGCCCAGCTCAGCCGACTGCGAAAGGATCCACGCGTCAAAGCAGTCGTGTTCAGGATCAACAGCCCCGGCGGATCGGCTCTGGCCTCTGACCTGATCTATCGGGAAGCCGAACTGCTGGCCAAAGAGAAACCGCTGGTTGTTTCCATG
>CAYMND010000572.1:0-1919 GCA_964391685.1 uncultured Clostridia bacterium
ACTGGATGGGGCGGTAATCGTTTTGTGCGGGGTCGGCGGTGTGGAGCCGCAGACCGAGAAGGTCTGGCATCAGGCTGCAAAGTACCACGTGCCCAGGCTGGCGTACATCAATAAGATGGATCGCATCGGTGCCGATTACGCCGATGTGGTTTCTCAGATAGAGCAAAAGCTGGGTGCGACACCGTTGCTGCTGCAGCTGCCCTTGGGAGTTGAGTCCGATTTCACCGGAGTGATAGATCTGGTGGAAGGCAAGGCCTACGTGTTCGATGGCGAATTGCTCGGTGCGAAATACGCGGAAACCGAAGTTCCCGAAGAATACCAGGATGAATACGAGCTGCACCGCGAACACCTGGTCGAGCAGCTGGCTGAAATCGATGACCATGTCATGGAACTGTACCTCGAGAAAAAGAAACCTACGCCTCAGATGTTGCGTGAAGCCATCCGTCGCGTAACCATCGGTCTGAAAGCCACACCGGTTCTGATGGGCTCCTCATTCAAGAATAAAGCCATTCAGATGTTGTTGAATGCCATCGTTGATTACCTTCCTTCTCCGGAAGACATCGGTGGAGTGATGGGGCTGAAACCGGACGGTGAAAAGGAGACAAGAAATCTGTCAGATGAGTCGTCCTTTTCGGCACTGGTTTTTAAAATTATGACCGATCGTCATGCCGGTCAACTGGCCTATATCCGGGTTTATTCCGGACAAGTCGCTTCCGGAAAGACTGTCTTCAACAGCAGCAAGGGCAAGCGTGTTCGTCTGCAGAAGCTGATCAAGGTTCATGCCAACAAGCATGAGGAAATCAAGACTCTGTCAGCCGGAGATATCGCTGCCGTCATTGGTGGAGCCGATCTGACCACCGGAGATACTCTCTGTGAAGAGGCAAATCCCATCGTTCTGGATACCATACAGTTTCCGGAGCCGGTGGTGAATTCGACCATTGAACCCAAGATGACTGCGGATCATGATAAACTTCAGGATGTCCTTTCGAAATTGATGGGGGAAGATCCGACCCTGAAGGTGAATCGGGATGCCAACACCGGGCAAACCATCATCAGCGGTATGGGTGAGCTTCATCTGGAAGTCATCAAGGAGCGGATGCGCAGGGAATTCAGACTGGAAGTCAAGATGGGCAAACCGAGAGTGGCCTACAAAGAAACCGTAACCGCCGTCGGAATGGCTGAAGAGGTGTACAGCCGGCAGGTCAACGGGAAAAGTCAGTTCGCTCACGTTGTGCTGCGCATCAATCCCGGTGATACGGCGGCCGGTTTGATTATGAAAGTCAGTGCGATGGAAGGCCAAATTCCGTCCGTATACCATAAAGCGATAGAAGTCGGTGTCCGAGAGGCGATGGAAGTCGGTTCACTGGCTGGATTTCCTGTTTCCGATGTCGATGTGGATGTCGTCGATGGTGCCTTCAATGCCGATGATTCGACCGATCTCTCTTTCAAGGTGGCGGCCATGCTGGCTTTCAAGGAGGCTTTTCGCAAGGCGCAGCCGACTTTGCTGGAACCGGTTGTCAAGATTGAGGTTCTGGTTCAGGACGAATACCTCGGTGACGTCATCGCCGACATGAACAGCCGGGAAGGACGCATTCTGAATATGGAAAACAAGGGAGTCGTTCATGTCGTGGATGCAGTCGCCCCACTTTCCAATATGTTTGGCTACGCCACGTCCCTGCGCACATTGTCTCAGGGCCGGGCCAGCTATTCCATGGAGTTCTTCCGTTACGAACGGATGGACGAGAAGAAAAAAGCGGATGTAATGAAGAATGTGTTGGGAATATATTCGCTCAACAGCTAGGAGGTAATGATGAGCAAGGCAAAATTTGATCGTAAGAAGCCCCATTTAAATATCGGAACCATTGGTCACGTGGATCACGGCAAGACCACGCTGACGGCGGCCATCACCAAGGTGCTCA
>CAYMND010000573.1:0-1917 GCA_964391685.1 uncultured Clostridia bacterium
GTGGTTTAGCCGCCGTTCCAACTCTTTAAGCCCCCCGATCATATCATCGAATTCGGGAACTTGGCCAAATAACATGGACTGCATGGCGCGATAATCCTGTTGCAGCCGCCCAAGTTGTGCCTCGGGAGGGATCAGGCGAAAACTGCCAGGCGTGGCCGCTTCATAACGGGCCCATGAACAGCGGTAAAACCGCTGCTTGAAGGTTACCACCTCCTGTAAAAGATCGATGCGAGAAAGGGCCTCATCGCAAACTGGCAGACGGCTGAGACGAAACAGATCGTAGTAATGACGCGAGTATCGAGGCGGCAACGGTTTTTCTGCGCTTCTATGCGCTTCCTGATGCAGAATGGTCGCCTTCTCCCAAAAACTGCGCACACACGATGTCACTCGAACGGTGGTGGAGGGTCTGGTAAACAGATGGTGGTAACGCTCCGCCGCATATGACTTTATTTGATGGGACTCATTGGGGTGCCAAGCGGCCATGGGGCCTATCTCCAAGCGGATCTGGGGCAGAATAGCACCGAGAGAGAATGATCGAGGGTAATTGATGTAAACATCCTGTATTTTCGCTTCGCATATGACGGAGCCAGCACTCATTTCTGACAAAACAGGCTGGATCGATGGGACGAATTCGTTCCTCAAGAACAATTCTGTCTTGCGATTGAGCTCTTTTCCGAACGCGTCCTGCCGGGAAGCGCTGCGATCCGTCCAGGGCTCATCCCCGGCAAGTCCCAGTACCCGCCAGTCCAAAATCAGATCGATGTCCTCGGAAAAACGTTCGATGGCACCATAGACTTTGGATAGACTGGTCCCTCCCTTGAAAACAATGCGATCCTTCCATGGGCAGTCAGTGAATAAGAGATCCAGCACCCAAACCACCCAGAAATCCTTTTCGATGACCGCCTCATGGACCTTCATAGCTTGAGCGACCGTTCTGAAAAGATCTCGTCGCTCCGTGGTCTTGCGTAGAGCCCATTCACGCATCTGGGGATTCTCCCTGATTCAATTTCCGGATCATTTCGTACACCCAGGCTGTGACAAAACGGGCCTCTTTGAGGGCCTTCATTCGCTCGCCATGGTTCAGTTTTTCGCGTAAAATGTCCAGCACCCTCTCGTTACTCCCTTCTTTACCAAGAGCCTTCAACCCCTGGACCAGGAGAGCCGTTTTGGCGGATAAGGGAGTTACTTCCTTATTGGTCCGATGACGAAACGCAAGCACGCCACCTGCCCAGGAAAAAGTTTTGGTCGGACCGTCGCTGTGATACAGCCATCTTGCCGGAACCTGAGTCGTCAGCCCTAGAAGGTTCAGGGCTGTTTCACCTGCCGGTACGATGGTCCATCCGTGGGCTCTGGCGATGGCCGAAGCGATACGCTCCGGATCTGGTGGGACCCATTCGTCTAGTATCGTGCTAAAAATAGGATATTCATAGACCCCTCTGAGCAGGCGCCGGATTTTCCCTTCCCGAGTCAGCCTGGACAGCGCCTGGCGAATGGTTTCATGGTTGGCCAAGTCGCTAAAATCCTTTGATGTAAAAACATGACCCCGTCCATTACCATAGATTCTTGAAGATATTTGTTCCATCGCGTTATTGTTCATGTTGTTCACTAACATTCTGTCACATATATTACCTATTATTCGTGACAGAATCAAGAGGCAGTTGGTCTCAACCCCCGATTTGAATTAGTTCTTGAGGTTGGTGAAAAAATTGAACAGTTTTTTTATCCCTGTTTAATGCTCCAGAACCCTGATCAAACCATGGACAACTCAGATACACCGCACATAACGTTTCCCTCAAAGATTATTTGCTGAAACGAAATGAGGGAACAGAGAAGAAGGGGGTCACCGACCTTATCGGTTTTCAACACCCCTTCATCTTGCTGCTGGGATGGCTTCAGCATGAAGCTTCAGGCCCAAGG
>CAYMND010000574.1:0-1916 GCA_964391685.1 uncultured Clostridia bacterium
CCTGGGCAAAAGGAACCACAAAATCGACACATGCCAAAGCGGCAAGCAGTTCCATTCTTTCCGAAAGCGGAAAAACGGGGCGGCTCCCTTCTTTGTTCTGCCGCTTGACCGAAGCATCATCGTTGACGCCGACCACCAGAAGATCCCCGCAATTGCGGGCGAACTCAAGCACGTCGACGTGCCCCGGATGAAGAACATCGAAAACCCCATTGGTGAATACCACCCTACCCGGTGAAAGACGCCTCAGCTCCTGGTCCAGATCGGAGGCGTCAGAGAACAGTTTATTTCTGGGCCTCAATCTCTATTCCTCCGGAAAACTCCCAGTCATGAGGAATGCGAACAATTCCCACATCCCTGTGGGACGACCCGACCCGGAAGGTATACAGAAAATGGTGATAGTCAAACGGATATCCGTCCCTTTTATGAACCGCCACATTGAGATAATAACTTCCGTTGATCAGATTCAAGGCCGGAATTTTCAGTCTGACCCGTCCTTTCCCGGACAACCGTTTGGGAACGAAGCGGTCGATGTGCGTGTTGGTTCCGTAACATTGAATTCCTTCGGAACTGAAAATGCCGACACCAAAAACAAAATCATCCTCGTCCTTTTCCCTGCATTCCACTTCGAATTGCAACGTGAGCGGCTCTTTCGGGTCGAATATATACTTTTCCTTCCCTTCGATATCGAGCATTTTGACGTTTTGCAGGGTTACCTCCTGGCTTCCCCAACGCTTTTCTCTCTCTTCTTCGGCAACCTTTTCCTGCTCTTCGTGGAGACCTTCCGCCTTGACTTCATCCTTCTTTCCGATATATTCCAGGTACGCGTCCACAATCCGCTTGGGATGGCCCTGCATTTCGATTCGCCCATGCTTCAACCAGATGACTTCATCACTGATCCGCTCCACAGTGGACAAGTCATGAGAGACAAAAATGATCGTCTTTCCTTTTCGACGGAATTCATTGATTTTGTCCAGACATTTGGGAACAAAGGACGCATCTCCGACCGCCAGCACTTCGTCGACCAGCAGGATGTCCGGATCGACATTGATGGCGATGGAAAACCCCAACCGCATATACATCCCGGAAGAATAGGATTTCACCGGATTGTCGATGAAATCCTCCAACTCGGCAAAACGAACAATATCATCGTAAAGCGATTGAATTCGTTTCCGGGTGAGTCCAAGAATAATTCCGTTGATAAAGATATTCTCCCGGCCGGAAATTTCCGGATGAAATCCGGCCCCGAGTTCGATTAGGGCGGAGATGCGGCCATCAATCGAGATGGAACCTGAAGTCGGCCGGGATATGCCGGCCAGGATTTTAAGCAGAGTACTTTTCCCGGAGCCGTTTTCTCCAATGATACTGACCGTTTTCCCTTTCGGAATTGAAAAAGAAACATCGGATAACGCCTCGAATCTTTCGGCGGCCGACAACTCGGAGAAAAGAGTGCGGTTGACCAGAGCACTCTTGAGTGTAAGAAACTTGTGCCGGTTGGCGTAACGCTTGTACATCTTGGTGATCTTTTCTGCGGCAACGGCGTTCATGCTCACACCTCTTCCACAAATGTATCGCGCAAACGGTCAAACACCAGATACCCCAGATAGAACAAGGCCAGGCCCACCGCAAAGGTGACCGGAATCTTCTTCCAGTGTGGCAGGGATCCGAAATAGAGCGCATAATGATACGCCTCGATGATGTGGGTCATGGGATTCAGGGTCAGTACCCATTTGATGGCAGAATTCTTCTGGATGACCTCGGCGGCAAAAGGGTATATGATCGGTGTCGAGAAGAACCACAACGTCAGCAGGTTGGTCAGGATGTCTTTGAGATCCCGGAAGTGAACGGTCAGCGAGGCCACCAGAAAGGCAAACCCCATGGTGAAAATCAACTGGGTAAGAACGGCCACCGGGAGAAAC
>CAYMND010000575.1:0-1916 GCA_964391685.1 uncultured Clostridia bacterium
AACTCGGCGGTCTGGAACCGGTAATCGGCCGCCTGCAGAAAATGCGCAAACTGATCATTGTATCTTGCGGCACCAGCTATTATGCCGGAATGCTGGGAAGATACATCTTCGAACAGCTGACCGACCTGATTGTCGAGGTCGAGCTGGCCTCGGAATTCCGTTACCGCAGGCTGCAGCTCGACGAAGGTATCGCCGTACTGGCTCTTTCCCAATCCGGTGAGACAGCCGACACCCTGGCCGCCCTGAAAGAAGCCAAACGGAAAGGTGCCCTGCTGCTGGGCATCGTCAACGCAGTCGGCACTTCCATCGCCGCCATCACCGATGCCGGTGTCTACAACCACGCCGGTCCGGAAATCGGTGTAGCTTCCACCAAAATCTACACCTCCCAGATCACGGTCATGGTGCTCATGGCCTTGCTGATCGGCCGTTACCAGGGGCTTTCCTTCACCGAAGGAAGCGAAATCACAGAAAATCTTCTACGCTTGCCCGAACAGATACAGGAGATCCTGGGCCAGGCGGACACCATAAAGGCCATCGCCCTTCAATACAGCCAGTTCACCAATTTTCTATTCATCGGCCGTCTCTACAACTACCCCACCGCTCTCGAAGGGGCTCTCAAACTCAAGGAGATCACCTATCTACATGCGGAAGGCTATGCCGCAGGGGAAATGAAACACGGACCAATTTCACTGATCGACCCCAGTTTCCCGACAGTGGCCATCGCCCCTTTCGACCAGACTTTCGAAAAAATGGTCGGGAACATTCAGGAGATCAAGGCCCGCAATGGTCGAGTTCTGGCCGTAACCACCGCTGGGAATCATCATCTCGACAAGCTTTGTGATGATATCATCTACGTGCCCAAGACCATTTCCATCCTGCAGCCGATTCTGAATATCATCCCACTGCAGCTGCTGGCATACTATATCGCCCAAAAACTGGGTCGGGATATCGATAAACCCCGCAACCTGGCCAAATCGGTGACGGTGGAGTAGCACAATGCTGGCGGTAATCCTGGCCGGAGGTCAAGGCAGACGATTGAGACCGTACACAACGGTTCTTCCCAAGCCCCTGGTGCCGATCGGTGAGCGCCCGATCCTGGCAGTACTGCTGGAATACCTGAAAAAAAACGGTGTAACCCGGACCATCTTCTGTGTCAACCACATGGCGGAACTGATCATGGCCTATTTTGGCAATGGTGAACGCTTCGGCATGCCCATCGAGTACTCCATGGAGCCTGAACCGCTGGGTACCATCGGACCGATCAAACGCCTGCAGAACCTACCCGAACATTTTCTGGTCCTAAACGGCGACATTCTTACCGACATGTCACTGCCCCCTTTTTTTGAAACTCATTGCCATTCCGGAGCACTGCTCACCGTGGCCGTCACCTGTCGCCAGGTTAAAATCGATTTCGGCGTCATGACAGTCCTGGAAGAGAAGATCCTCTCCTTCACCGAGAAACCGGAGTACGAATATCACGTCAGTATGGGAATCTACGCGTTCTCCAGGTCTCTTCTCGATCACGTTCCGCCGAACCGTTTTTACGGATTCGACCAGTTGATGATCCAAATGCTGGACAAAAAACTGCCGGTAAGGGCACACCACCACGAGGGGCAGTGGCTGGATATCGGTCGTCCTGATGACTGTGATCGGGCCAACAATCTCTTCAGCCCGGAACCTCCTGAGAATTTGATCATGCCTTACGAACCATAAAAAAACATGAAAAAGGAGAAGTAAGATGAAAAAAAGCCCTGTTCTGGAACGTTTTCTTAAATACGTAACCTTCGACACCCAGTCGGATGAGAACAGTACCTCCTTCCCCAGTACGGTTAAACAGCTCGAACTGGCCAAACATCTGACCAAAGAGCTGAAGGAAATCGGCCTCAGCGACGCTAGAATGACCGATTCAGGGTATG
>CAYMND010000576.1:0-1914 GCA_964391685.1 uncultured Clostridia bacterium
TGACCGGCCGGGGCATCAAGATCCAATTCCTCAAAGAAAACCTGACCTTCACCGGCGAGGATTCCCCGATGTCCAACCTCCTGCTTTCGGTCATGGGCGCCTTCGCCGAATTCGAGCGAGCCCTGATACGGGAGCGCCAGCGTGAGGGCATCGCCATCGCCAAGAAGAAAGGCCTGATGAAAGGCCGGCAGAACTCTTTAACACCGGAGCAAGTAAAGGAACTGCAGCGCAAGGTGGCCGAATGCATCCCCAAAGCCAAAGTGGCCCGAGAGTTCAAGATCACTCGGCAGACTTTGTATAAATATTTGAAAGAAGAAAAGTCTTGATTACTCTAACAAAAGAAACTTCTTAATTAAATTAAAATGCAGATATATGGGGTAAAATCTTGCACAGTTTTCATTACCATCATAGGACCAAGATCGCTGAATACCGCAGGCAGTGACTTATTGAGCACTTACGGTCTTTTAGGCCTATTATTTTCTAGAAATAAATTTTTCTTGACAACATGAAAAACCCATGCTATATAAATGGACGATTTACGACGAATGGTCGAATTTGATTAGGGAGGTACTTTTGGGACGAATGCAACGTGGAGTGAAAGGCATCATCATTACAGCAGCGAGAGGGATATTCGCCCAGTACGGGTTCCGTAAGACCACTATGGACGAAATTGCCCGGGCGGCCCATCTGGCCAAGAGTTCCATCTACCATTACTTCCGCAGCTGGGAATCGGTGCCGCCGGTTTTTACCTGAAGATGATGGATGGACACGATCAGTACAACCTGGCCGCGTTCTGTTCGCTCACCGTGCCGGTTTCGCACTGGTGGCGGGGAAGCCATGAGCTGAAGGAACAAAAGCTGCAACGGAAAATCGCCGAGAACCGGTTGCGGGACGGCGGAGAACTTCTGCAGCTGCAAATGCAGCAGGTCTGGTTCGAGCTGACCCAGTCCTACCGGGAAATCGAACTGGCGGAAAAACTGGTTGCCCAGTCCGAGGAGAGCCTGAAGGTAAGCGAAGACAGTTACCGTCAGGGTGTCAGCCTGATGTCGGACCTTCTGGACGCCCAGGCCGGCCTGCAGACGGCCCGCAGCCGACTGATCGACGCCCGGGCCGGCAACCGCCTGAAGACGATCCGTTACCTGATCGTAACCGGAAGAAGCCAGGAAGCCCTCAAAATGTAGAGATTACGTGTCAACGTTTATGGAATGTGATTTTATCAAAGAGGTGATGAATGAAAATTCTATTGATTTACCCTTCCTCCCGACGTTCGGGATTCGTGACTCCGCCGAAAAATCAATCCAGAGCCCATCGTTACCCGGGCATGGGGCTGGCCATGGTCGCCGCCCTGACGCCCCCCGGTAACAATATTTCCATTATCGATGATGAGCGGAATTCCATTCCGTTCGATACGCATCCCGATCTGGTCGGCATCTCGATTCTGACTCCAAACGCCAAGCGAGGGTATGAGATAGCGGAACGTTTTCGGGACAAAGGTGTTCCCGTCGTCCTCGGCGGCATGCACGTCACCGCTTGTCCGGAAGAGGCTTCGAAAAACGCCGATACCATAGTGATCGGAGAAGCGGAAGATACCTGGCCCCAGTTGATCGATGACTTCTCTGGCAACAGGATGAAGAAAATATACCAATCATCCAACAGCCATGATCTCGTCGGGCTTCCGCTGCCCCGGCGTGATCTGTTTTCCCGGAACGAGTACATCACGGTGAATACCGTCCAGGCGACCAGGGGGTGTCCGTTCGACTGTGAATTCTGTGCGATCACATCCCTGATGGGTAAGAAAACCCGCCGTCGTCCGGTTGAAGAAGTGGTCGAGGAGATCCGGGGACTCAACGGGCGGTTTTTCGTGCTGAACGATGACAATATCGCCCAGGAACGGGACTATTTCAAGGAATTGTT
>CAYMND010000577.1:0-1903 GCA_964391685.1 uncultured Clostridia bacterium
CTTTCTGCTGTTCATCATCCTGGCTCTGATCAACCTGTTTCAGAAAGTGCAGGCTCATCAGTTCAGCGATGAAATTTCCTGGAAAGAGACAAGTTCCGGCCTGCTTTGTGAAAACGCTCCGCCCCATACCGGAATCGAACCCGGTGACCGTCTGCTCGACATCAACGAAATGGCAGTCCACAGCCGAATCGATATGATGCGCATTTGGGAAAGTGATACCTTCTTCAAATATCTGGTCGACCGCGGAGGCAGGACGCGCACCTTCAATATCAGCATCCAGAGTATCCCCACCGAAGCCTCATACTTCATCCTGGTGTTTTCCGGAATCATGGCTCTTCTCCTCAGCCTGCGCATTCTGAGTACCGCCATCACCACCCAGACTTCCCTGAGCGCTCCGCCTCTTTATTATCTGCTCAGCCTCAGTTTCGCCGGTTTCCTGATTTTCTCCCCCATCGGAAACTACCATGAGGCGGACTTTCTTTTCCTGATTTTACACACCCTTTGTTTCCTGTTTTTTCCCGCCCTTCTCCTGAATTACGCACTCAACCATCCGATCCGCAACCCGTTGTTCCGCCGTTTCAACAGTACCTTCGTCAATGCAATCATCTATCTTCCTCCCGCTGTCCTTCTACTCGTGGAACTCTACTTTCTGATCTCTGTACTGAAACAACCCAGTATCGAACTTCTTTCAAATATTCTTACCATGCTGCGGCAATACGAGATGATCCTGTTCGCCGCCTATATCATCGTCTCTTTCATAATATTCCTTTGGGCGGGTCTGCTGCTGGTGCTCTACAAGAAAAGACGCAAATTCATCGTCCCCATCGGAGGCCTGCTGGCCGGTCTCCTGTTCCTTGTCCTGATGGCGGCATTGTTCCTTTTCAGCAATGATCCCCCTCAGCTGGTTCTGAGCAATTTTCTGCCTGCATTCATCCCTTTCGGTTTGACCTTCAGTCTCAGCCGCCATCGGTACTCCGACGTGGAAATCGTCATCAAAAAAACCCTGTCACTGAGCTTCATTTTCCTGTTCGTTTTCGGGATCTATTTCTTCCTTGGAAGCGGCTTCGAACAGAACCGGTTGATGGGCATCTTCTGGTCCCTGGTGGCCATCATGACTGCCGGTCTTCTCTTCAAGCCCATCGAGGAAACCGTTCAGCACCAATTCGAACGGTTCTTCTACAAACACACCTTCACCTTCCGCAACCGTCTCAAGGAACTGATGCTGTCGATCCGAACCGAGCGCAACCTGATCGCCCTGTCGATCAATTTTCTCAGCACCATCAACAAAGGACTGGGATTGCGCCACAGCATTCTGATCATCCAGCACCGGAAGAATATTTTCTACACTCTGCCGGAACAGGAAAAGATTTTTTTATCCAAACGATTCTGCGAATACCTGGCCCTGAAAGACCACTATACCTTTTCCTCATCGATATCCTTCGCAAACCGCTTCAGCAGGGAGTACGAACAGCTGGGGAAATTGGGATACCTGCAGTTCCTGCCGCTGAAGCGGGAAAACACCCTCATCGGCCTGGTGGCTCTGGGGCACAAGACAAAGAAAGAACAGGATTTCCTGTCTCTGGAAGACTGGGATCTCCTGGCCAACATTGCCCCATCCCTTACCCTTTCGGTCGAAAACGCATCTCTTTATTCCGCCCTTCAATCCCAGCTCAGCGAAATAAACCTGCTGAAGGAATTCAACGAAAACATCATCCACAACATCAATCTGGGCATTGTCGTCCTGAACCGTTTGAATATCATCAAGACATGGAACAGCGTCATGGAGAAGAAATTCGGCCGAGATGCGGAACATGTGATCGGTCACAAAGCCTTCTCCGTCTTCGAGAAGAATCTTTGGAAAGAGATTTTGCGGCACAAGCACAAAGTGTCCACCATTTCCAAC
>CAYMND010000578.1:0-1894 GCA_964391685.1 uncultured Clostridia bacterium
GGTGAAGGGAAAACAACAACCTCCATCGGCCTTTCCATGGGCATCAACAGGTTGGGGAAAAGCAGTGTGGTGGCGTTGCGGGAACCTTCTCTGGGACCGGTTTTCGGCGTCAAGGGAGGTGCCGCCGGTGGTGGTTACTCCCAGGTTCTGCCCATGGAGGACATCAACCTGCACTTCACTGGAGACATCCATGCCATCACTACGGCCAACAACCTTCTGTCGGCGATCATGGACAATCACATCCACTTTTCCAATTCCATGAATATCGATACTCGCAAGATCCTGTGGAAACGGTGTCTGGATATGAACGACCGCAGTCTTCGCAGTTTGGTTGTGGGTCTGGGTGGATCGGCTCAAGGGTACCCCAGAGAAGACGGATTTATCATTTCCGCCGCTTCCGAGGTGATGGCCATCCTGACTCTGGCTCAGGATATTCCGGATTTGAAGAAAAGACTGGGCAATATCCTGGTGGGATTTTCCCGCAAGGACGAACCGATTTATGCTCGAGACTTCAAGGCCTGCGGAGCCATGGCAACCGTGCTCCGCGAGGCCATCAAACCCAATCTGGTTCAGACCATCGAAAACACACCGGCACTGGTGCACAGCGGTCCTTTCGCCAACATCTCCTTCGGCACCAACAGCATCGTGGCCACCAAGCTGGCGCTCAAGCTGAGCGATTACGTGGTGACCGAGTGCGGTTTCGGATCGGACCTGGGATTCGAGAAATTTGTCAATCTGGTTTCACGGCAGGCAGGGTACAAGATTCATGCGGCGGTTATCGTGGCCACGATCCGAGCCCTCAAACACCAGGGGGAAGGGGACGATTACTGGGCTCTGAGCGACGGACTGGCCAATTTGGGTAAACATATCGATAATGTCAAGCATTTCGGCCTGACTCCTGTGGTGGCTCTGAATATTTTTCCCGATGACCACGAGGAGGAGATCGGATTGGTGCGCAAGTACTGCCATAAGAAAGAGGTGGACATGGCGCCCAGCCACGCTTTCGCCAAAGGGGGAGAAGGTGCGCTGGAGCTGGCCGAGAAGGTCGTGGCTGCCGCCGATGCCTCCGACGGGCGTTTTAAATACTGCTATGAATTGGACGATCCGGTGCATGACAAGATCGAAAAAGTGGCCACCCGGGTATACGGGGCGGATGGAGTGATCTTCTCCTGGGATGCCAAGAACAAATTGAAGCTGATCGAAAAAATGGGACTGGACAATCTTCCGGTCTGTATCGCAAAAACGCCTCTTTCCTTTTCGGACAACAAGCACAAACTGAACGTACCCTCGGGCTGGCGGCTCAATGTCAATGACATCAATATCGCCACCGGGGCGGGATATGTCATTCCAATCTGCGGCGATATCATGCTAATGCCGGGACTGCCGAAGGTGCCTGCAGCCGCGGGCATCGACATCGACGCCAGCGGTCATTTCATCACAGGCCTTTCGTGAGATGATTGGACCGGTTCACCTTCTCCCAAAGCTCCAGCAACAGTGCACTTCCGACCTCCTCCGCCCGAGCTCCGGCGTCGATGCCGCTGATTTTGAGGAAATCTTCCGATATGCCGGGCCATGCCTTCCTGAGATTGTTGTACAGCGTCTTTCGGGGGGAAGAGAAGCATTGCCTGAGGAAACGGTAACAGGAATCCTGTTCCGCCTGAGGAATTGAGTGGGAAAGCGGTGTCATCAGCAGAACACTGGAATGCACTTTGGGACTGGGGCGGAAAGCTCCGGGAGGCACGTTGAACAGCCGCTGCACGGAATACAAACCGGCGATCATGGTCCCTTGGGCGGAACGTTTTTTTTCCTGAAAAATTTTATCGGCGAATTCTTTCTGTACCATAATTGTTGCTCCGGCGAAACGGCCGGACCATTCGATGAGGCGGTCGAAGAA
>CAYMND010000579.1:0-1892 GCA_964391685.1 uncultured Clostridia bacterium
TGACAAAAAGGCCCATTGGTCAGTCCTTCACCGAATCGGAATCGATTCTTCCGTCTGCAAGCCGGATGACGCGACGGGCGAAATCCATGACCATCCGGTCATGGGTAGAGAAGACGAAGGTCGTTCCGTATCGTCGGTTGAGTTCTTTCATCTGAGTGAGTATCTCTCTGCCGGTATTGGAATCCAGGTTGGCTGTAGGCTCATCGGCCAGGACCAGCCTGGGTTTCTTCACCAGGGCGCGGGCAATGGCCACACGCTGTTGCTGGCCACCACTCAGTTCGGCCGGACGACGCTTCATGAATTCCTCCAGACCCACTTCACGAAGAATGGTCTCGATCCATTCTTTTCTTTCCGCCGGTGACAGGTCACCCTTCATCAGCAGAGGGAATTCGACATTTTCATAGGCGTCGAGAACGGGAATCAGGTTGAAGGTCTGGAAAATGAATCCCAGCTGGTGACGGCGAAGGTCGGCCAGTTGATCGGCGGAACGTCCGGCGATATCCTTCCCGTCGAAGATCACTTTGCCGAAACTGGGTTGATCCAGGCAGCCGGCGATGTTCAGTATGGTGGTTTTCCCGGACCCTGAAGGACCGGCGATGGCGGTGAACTCACCTTCATCAATATCGAAGCTGACCGACTGGAGGGCCTGGTAATCCACCTGACCGCTGCGGTAGATCTTGTCGACTGATTGAAAACGGATCAGAGACATGTTTTCCTCCTAAAAATGGATCTTGAGACGGAGCATGAAAATGTTCATCCGGGCCCGACCGAGTTCACTGTCCTCGCTTCCCAGGGGAAAATAAAAAGAGCCGCTGACCAGGATACTCCGGCTCAGATCGAAGACCGCCGAAGGTCCGATCAGAATCGAACCGTCTCCCAGGTTGCCGATACAGGTGAACGATGCGGACCATAACTCGGAAGGATTGTACCGCAGCATCGACATCAGGTATACCCGCCCCAGAGTGTTTCGGTCACCGTTGTACAGCGCGTCCCAATCGTAAGAGCATGTTTCCCTGGAGCCGCTGCTGTCGTAATAGAACTCATTGAGCCAGTACAGTCCGGTTCCGATCGGGAATGTGGCATCGAAACCCAGAACGAACCGGTCGTACCGTTCCGTGCCTCCTCGCGAAAATGCCGCTTCCATCCACCAGCCCACCCAGTTTTCTCCCCGCATGTCGAACCCGTAGACCGTGGAGCCCGACCTGCCGAGGTGGATCAGCGAAAATGCCGTGTCCACGTTGAACACCTGGCTCTGGATGCGCAGGACGGATGTGGAGGATTTCAGGTCGTCGTCGGTGGCGAATACGGCAGTGAGGCTGGACGCGGTACCCAGGGGCAGATAGAATCTGAAGGCGTTGACCCCGGATTTCTCTTCTTTGGGCTCGAAAACATTGGCACCACTGAAAATATCCAGCGGCGCCCACAAGTAGGAAATTCCCAGGGCGATCCGCTGCCTGCCGACACTGAGATCGAATTTTTTGAAATGCATTTCTGCAAAGAGTCGGTCGGGGAGAATGGTGACCTCGTCACCGAATTTGGTTTGGTCATTCTTTCCCAGAGGCGAGCTGACGGCACCGTGAAAGGAATAGAAATCGACCGCCAGATGGATCGACACCTTTTCGGATGGTGACGCCTGAAGGGAAAGACGCAACCGATTGTAATCCCCGAGCTTGAATTTGTCATGGAAATGGTCAAAGGAGAGGGAGCGTTTGTCGAGGATGAAGAATCGATTCTCATAATATCCGGAGAAGTCGATTTCAGCAGAGAGCGGAACGAGGAACAACCACAAGGCACTGGCTGAGTAAAGCAGCTTTTTCGTTGTCAACGTTCCTCGCGTACTAAATAAATAGTACAATAAATGAATGATACAATAATAATATAAACCATTGTTT
>CAYMND010000580.1:0-1889 GCA_964391685.1 uncultured Clostridia bacterium
CGTAGACCCGATCCTGATGGACCACCAGCCCGTAGGGCTGCGTACAGCTCCACTTGGTCACAAAGACTCCGTTGGGAGTGAATTTCTGGATCCGGTTGTTCCCCGTGTCCGAAACGTACACTCTGCCGTCGTCGCCGACGTCGATACCGTGCGGATTGTTGCCGAACTGACCGTCTCCGGTGCCCGATCCGCCGAAGCTTTCAACAGTGATCGGGCTCTCTTCGTCTTCGTCTCCTTCAAAGTCATCTTTGCAGCCTGAAGAAACCGTCAGTGCAGCCAGGATGACTGTGGTGACCAGAACAATGAGACCTTTTTGCAAAAACCGATTCATGCTTCCCTCCTTATTTTCGAATAATTGCATACTGATCCCTTGTGCGGAGATGATGCGTTCGGGAAGGGATTTCTTTTTTTCCAGTTCGGTCGATCTATTTGTTGTGACACAACGGATAATTGCCGAGGTCGGTTCAATGGAAAATATTCCATCGGTTTTCCCTTTATCCTCTTTTTTTGACCCGCTTTACTGATTTGAATATAACTCCGTGGAAATGAGAAAATCAAGACAAATCTGTTTTTTTCTGAATTCGAAAGAATTGCATCCGACTTGCTGGCCCAAAAGCCACTGAGGCCGGTTTTTCCGGGGAAATCCGGAAGAGGTTTTTTGTGTCAGTAAATGCAGAAAATTCATTTTTTCAGCAACCGATCACCGGGAGAGGACGTCTATATGAGTGGAGTCAACATGCGAGGGCGGTGCAGCGGAAAAATCTCTTTTGGAGAAAGAAAAATGGAATTCCTGCAGAAGTATGGGGCGTTTTCTGGAAATTCGGACCCAAGGTCCCGTTTCGCTGTGCAGTTTTTCTACCCGGACCGGAGCGATCCGAATCTGCAGGAGCTGAGGAAAAGATACAAGCTGGATGAAGTGGCCGGGGACGGTTCCGAACTGCAGCGGATTGTCAACCTGATGACCTGGGCCTACCAGCGGAACGGACGGGTGGGGATACCGGCGGAGGCGCGAAGCCCGGTCCGGTTCAAGGAAGCGGTCAGAGGTGAAAAGAGACTGATCGACTGCTACTGGAAAAATATACTGTTCGGCGAGGCCGGCATGGCCATGGGGTTCCATTCGCGCCTGACCCATCTGCTTCCCCACAGCGACGAGGAGCGGGAGAGTCATTTCGTCACTTCGGTCTATTCCCGTAGCATGGGAAAATGGCTGATGATGGACCCGGAATCCGGCATTTATGTGACCGATGAACAAGGCAATCCGCTCGGGATCTGCGAGATCCGCCGGCGACTGGTAGCCAATCATCCGATGAAGGCGGTCCAGGTGGAGAAGAGCTGGTTGAAAAAGACCCTGATGCAGCTGACCGAATACCTGGAAGGTGCGGACTATTTCTGGTTTCTTTCCGACTTCATCTTCAAGATCCGTTGTCCCCAGTACAGCCCGGGAATCCGATCTGTCCGGGATCGGGATGTCTATTTCGAACTGCTGCCGGAAGGATATGAGGAGAATCCATTGATCCGAGCCAGACTCATCCGCCAGGGCATGAAGATCTGCTACTTGTACGACGAGGCGGTGTTCTGGCAGAGTCCGCTGCTGGAAAATCCGACACACAAAGCGGTCCCGGTCAGGGACATTTCGGAATGTGTTTCGGCTTTGTGATATCATCTCCTTGAACTTCGTTTCTCGGTTCCGAATTCTTTCAGAGTGAATACCCGGATCGGAAACAGGAATACAGAGGTGAACGTGAAAACCATCGGACTGCTTGGCGGGATGACCTGCGAATCATCTGTGGAATATTACCGGCTGATCAATGAGGGTATGCGCAACACTTTGGGTGGCATCCATTCGGCCCGTTCGGTGATGGTTTCTGTGGATTTCGCCGTCATCAGTA
>CAYMND010000581.1:0-1884 GCA_964391685.1 uncultured Clostridia bacterium
CAGCGAAACCGTAATGTCAAGGGGAAAAACGGTTTGGTTGCCTGGCACCCGGGGGGGGGAAAGAAATCAATTCTTTCCGATTTCCTTTTTCAATTGTTTCACGGTTTCCGAAAGGTATTTATATTCCTCTTCGATACGCTCCATTGCTTTTCGCCGATATTCCTCGATGCGTTTCTCCATCCGTTCCAGTTCCGGTGTTCCGTCGAAATTTCGTTCGCCCTTCATTCTTTCTTTCAATCGTTGAAGTATATCACTCAGTAATTGAAATTCCTGATCCCTGAGCATCAATGACACTTGATCCATTCTGTTTCGCAGTTGTCTGAGTTCATCGGGTCTCAACGGTTCCGCCTGAAGCTGAACTGAACTTGACTGCAGCTTCCCGCCACGATAAAACCGGACCAGAGTCTTTTGTTCTCCTTTGTGATCAAACCGTACCGCATCCATCGCTTTGGCGAGTTCCTGCAGATCGTCATAAGATCGGATCGGTCTCCCGTCTACTTCCACAACAATATCCCCGATCTGAAAATTCAATGATCTCAAAGGTGATTCCGGCATGACTTCCCTGAGTACAATTCCGTATCCTTCCTTCACCCCTTTTTTTTCAGCCAATTCCCTGCTGAGAAGAGTCCCGACAAAGCCGAGATTGGGTACTGTCCTGAAACGCATCAGGCGGAAGGAATCGTCCGGAGGCGGCATCATCTCCTGACCCGGTCCAGGATGCGGTCCCATTTTCGGAGGAACAGGCAGGGTTCGGTTCAGTTCGAATTGCCTCATCATGGGGTCTTCGTCAACGGTAACCTTGCACTCCTTCGACATTCCGTTTCTCAATACTTTTATTTTTATATTCTCTCCGGGCCTTTTTTCAAAAATGGCACGTTGAAGGTCCATAACACTTTGAACCTGTCTTCCGTCCACAGAATCGATTACATCTCCCGATTCCATTCCGGATTTATCTGCAGGAGAGCCGGGTGTGATCTCCGTTACCTGCAGGCGCATGGTATTTTCCAACACTTTGCACCATGCTCCGATCCAGCCCTTTCGACGATAACCGAACTCAGAGAGGTCCTCCGCAATTCGCTTGGCGTTTTCTATGGGCAGTGCAAACAGAAGGGGCTGTTCGGAGTGTTGTCCTCCCTGAACGATCAGTTCGGTCCCTTCATTGCGGATGCGCAGATCACGGTTCCAGGCGATATCAACCCGACCGCGTACGATTCCAGCCAAAGCACCGTCTCCGCTGATAACCGCCCCGCCGCTGACACCAGGAATTGCCGGAGCGTTGATGATGATCTGCTGATCATCCGCGATACTGACAACACCTTGAATCAGACTGGGAAATTTCTGATAAAAAGTTCCCATGACCCATACAATATCCCCCACATTCACCCGGGTTGTACTGCGGGCATAATCCATACTTCCGTTTTTCAGCTTCAGCAGAGCCAGTGAAGACACTTCATCTCTTCCCAGCAGTTCTGTAGCAAAATTTTTCCCTTCGGCTGTTGTCACAGTGATCCGCTCATCACCGTACCGGCTGATCAGTGCACTGGTCAGAACCCTGTCTTTCCCGATGGCAAAGCCGGTCACAATATATCGTTTATTCTGCTGGGGCCGTTCCGACTGAACCTGAACCAGGTAAGGAGAAACGCGTTCGAGCAGCTTTTTCTCCTGTTGATTCGCTTCTCCACCCTGCCTGGAATCCGAATCGTACGCTTTCACAGGCATACCGATCAAGGCCACCATCAGTACCACAGCCGCAATTTTCATTATTCCAGCCTCCGTTTCTTTCATCAATATTGCCATTATAAGTAAGATGCACAGCGTCTGCAAAAGGTTTCAAATACATCTGAATCCACATAATAGCGGATGGCGCTGTTGAAACTATTTTTT
>CAYMND010000582.1:0-1880 GCA_964391685.1 uncultured Clostridia bacterium
CCGATCAACAGGGCCTCTCCTGTTTCCGTCATCGTCATCAAGGAAATCGATGCCTTTTTTTTCTCATTTTCAGGCCAGCCCCAAAACCTCCAGCCTCCGGATTCATTGACCAGCACTTTTCCCAGTTCATCCTTCAGCCAGATTCGATCTGATCCTCCGGCGACCAGCCGGGTGGCGGGCCCCGCTTGAAAATCGAGGAAAAAAGGATCGTAACGGCGGGCCCATCGGCCGTCATAGCGAATCAATTCGGATTCCAACGCCAACCAAATGCACCCGTCCCATCCCAGCGCCATCGAATGGATGGAGGCATCTGATGTCAGATTCGGTATGTCGATTGCTTCAACCGCCCATCTCTCGGCATCTGAAGCGCAGACTGAAAATGAAACGGCCAACATCCCCAGAACGAACAAAAAAAAAGGAGCACTCCGCCTCCATGCCGGCATGTGCAGATTTACCCCATTGTGCGGGCCTCTCAATCTCGGGCTTCCCGGCCCTCCAGGTGAATGAAATTGGCGATGATCACCCCGACAACCATGGCCACCAGAATCAGGCGCCGACCAAAACCGACACCGATACTGATGAACGGTAAAAAGAGTGCAAAAACAAATAGAAAAGCTACTGTCAGTCTGGCACTGAACGTTTTCAACCGTTCGTTTACAAACATACCGTACCGATTCTTTCCCCGGCGGAACCACTCCAGGACTACTGCCAGTAGCAGTGTGCCGATACCTACCCACAACCAGTTCATCGCTTTCTCCTTTCGTTTTCGTCTGTCCCCCCATGTGTATTCCGTACCCATTCCACCAGTGCCTCAACCGCCTGCCCCGGACCATACCGCCCAATCTTCTCCCCGGCAGCGAATAAAAAAGCCCCTGCAGAGGAAAAAGCAATCCCCACGTCCGCTTCGGATGCTTCTCCCGGTCCGTTGACTTCACACCCCATCACCGCCACCCGGATTCTCTTCCGTAACGGAACGGTACGCAACCGTTCTCGCACTTCCAGAACCACAGGAAGCAGGTCGACGTGTGTTCTGGCGCAGGTCGGGCAGGAAAAAACATCCGCCCGGGCCATAACCCCCAGATTCAGGAGATCCAGAATCTGCAGTGCGGTATCAATTTCCTCAACCGGATCTCCAGTGAGAGACACCCGAATCGTATCTCCGATTCCATCTACCAGCAGGGCCCCGATCCCGATGGCCGAGGCAACCACTCCGCGTTCAGGATCACCCGCCTCGGTAACTCCAAGATGTATCGGATAGGGGCATATCCGGTGCAAGATCCTGTTGGACCGTACCGTTGTTGAAATGTCCGAAGATTTCAACGACACCTTGATCTGATCAAACCCCCAATCTTCGAACCGCTGTATTGTTTCGAGAGCAAGCTGTACCATTCCTTCTGCACGGTCAGGATACGCCTCTCGAATTCGCTGGGGCAGTGATCCCGAATTGACCCCGACACGGATCGGAATCTCGGCCTGGGCCGCATGTTTTACGATGGTTTCCAGCTTTTTCATGTCCCGAATATTACCCGGATTGACCCGCAAGCCCTTCGCTCCGGCATCAATGGCCGCCAGTGCCAGATCCGCATGAAAATGGACGTCTGCGATCACCGGCATCGGCGATTTTAGGCAAATCTCGCGAAAGCCACTCAATTCATCTTTTGACGGAATACCGACTCGTACCAGTTGGCAACCGGCATCATCCAGCTGTTCGATCTGCCGCAAGGTCGCTTGCTCATCAGCCGTATCGGTATTTGTCATCGACTGAACGACAACAGGATGACCTTCCCCGATGGGAATACCGCCAACCTGAATTCTCTTTCTGTTCAAAGGATTTCCTGTCTTCATCGACTCCATTATACACCATCCCCTCAAAACCCTAA
>CAYMND010000583.1:0-1871 GCA_964391685.1 uncultured Clostridia bacterium
CGGAAAGACGAAAATTTACCTGTGTTACAGTGGAAGCTTCAAAATACGGATACTGGACACCTTCTGACCGGCACAACCTGATTACACCGTAGATCTCGCGAACAGAATCCGGTTTCTTGACAAACAAGAACCGCTCTGGTAATTATGAAGTCATATAGACATTATCCGGCCTATGGCCGGACGAAGCGATCGACCTCGACAAACTGGTAAGGAGGAAATATGAAACACACCATCGGCATTCTGACCATTCTACTGTTTCTGTGCCCGGTCCTGCAGGCCAAAATCCCCATCTGGTTCGAAGGGGCAGCCGCCCTTACTCTGGATGATCCCAACCAACTGAACATCGAGGGCAGCGTCCTGCTCGACCTTTCCCAAAAGCTTCAAATCCGGGCCAAGCTGGTCAACCTCGACCTGCTCCACGATGTCAGTTTCAGCGCCGGCACCCGCCTGGGGTTCGACCTCCTGTTGCATTTCCCTACCCGCGGCAAGTACGCCCTTTACGGAGTGGGCGGTTTCGGTCTCTTCACCATGAAGGATTACACCTCCTTTTCCATGGACGCGGGAATCGGTGTGCAATTGAGTTCCTACAGCAAGCTGAAGCCCTTCCTGGAAGCCCTGGTGGACATCTACACCACCTCCTACTCCGGCACCAGTTCCGACAACGTCGCCCTCATCCTCCGCGCCGGTGTCCGATTCCGATAATCTGATCCCGCCGGAGTACACTGTCCTACAGGGTGACACCCACCAGAATCATGAACGCATTGTGCTTCATGCTGCCTTTGTCCGTATCCGGAAACTGGTTTAAGAACCCCAGACTATAACGCAGTTCAAAAGTCAGGTTCCTGGCGCTTTTTCTCATGGGGATCTCCAATCCCAATCCGGCCACCAGGCCGAAATCGATCTTTTCAAACCGTTCTGCCAGATCTTCCTCATCTTCTCCGTCCACGACCACCCGCAAGCGGTTGCCGATGTTGTACATGAAATGGGGCCCAATCAGCAGAAACGGCTGCCAGCCTTTCTTTCCTCCCAGAAACAGGTATTCGAGCAGGACAGGTACCTGAATTCGAGTCCTGGAAAGCGTGAAGTCCAGAGTCATATCTCCGGTCGTGTTCTCCATTTTGGAACAATAATTGACTGCCAGTACTTCGGGGACCAAGCGCCAGTACCTGCTGAAAGGGAACGAAACCGCAACACCGGCCTGCCATGAAATCCGATTTTCCCAGGGTTCTGTGTTTTGCGTCAGAGTCAGAACGGAAAGATTTCCTCCGATCTTGACACCCAACTCGACGGACCAGGCGGAAGCCAGGGGCATAAGGACCAACAATGCCAGAAGAACTTTTATGATACGTTTTTTGTCTCTCATTTCCACTCCCGTTCAATTCTGTTCAATAAAGGCGACAGCCCGTTCCAGCACTTCGTCAATCCCTTCCCCGATTCCCCGAATGGTGGGGCGGATCGAAATGTCCGGGACAATTCCGATGCGCTGGGTCTCCCGGTAGTCGGGATAGTACACTCCGAGCCCGGTAAAATATGCATACATTCCCCCCGGCAAGGGGAGTAGCACAACATTGCCGTCGGCCCCGGCGGTCTGACTGCCGACACCTGTTGCATCGGGAGCCGTCTGCAGAGCCATACAGGTGAACTCCGCATGACTCTGTGTCCTCTCATCGAACAGCAGGACCACTTTTCCGCGATAATAATTTTCATTGACACTTGAAGGGCCGCAATACATGTAGTCGTCCTCACCGGAAAAATAACCCGGATGATTTTCCATGGGTATCGTTAATGCCGCAAATGGAGTAATTTGCCGATTCAGTCGTCTCGCTATCTGGTACATGGTTCCCTGAGGATAGTTCCGGACGTCAAAGATA
>CAYMND010000584.1:0-1869 GCA_964391685.1 uncultured Clostridia bacterium
TGAAACTGAGGAATTGAAATCCATGTCATCGTTGCGAACCATATTGAAAATATCTTCCATTTTATGCGAAAGATGCTCAATATTCTTCAACCCCAGAAAAGACGATCCTCCCTTGATGGAATGAACGGCCCGGAAAACGCGATTGATCAGCTCCTTATCCGCTGATCCCTGTTCGATGAGTATGATATCTTCTTCAATATTTCTCAAATGTTCGACAGATTCCTCGACAAACTCGGGAATCAGTTCGGCCATATCATTCATGTTCGCCTCCAAAACCTGTCACAGCCGTCAAATACCATCGAGCACCTCGATTTCATCAGTGGAAAATAGGCGACTCACATCCAGGATCATAATAAATTTCTTATCCTTCTGCACCATTCCTTTCAGGAAACGTGCTCCTTTCCGTTCGGAAAACTTGGGAGAGAGCTGATCTCCGAGTCCTTGATGGTCACCATATCCGAAACCCCGTCCACCAGCAGACCGATCAACCGTCCCAGGACTTCCATGACAATGATCACCGAGAACATGTTGATTTCTTTTTCCGGCAGCTGAAACAGTTTCCTGGAGTTGATTACCGGGACAGCGATTCCTCGAAGGTTCAGTACCCCCATTATGAATTCGGGGGCTTCGGGTACCGAGGTGAGCTCCTGATAGCGGATAATTTCCTTGATACGGGTCAGTTCTATGCCATAGTCCTCTTCAAGATGAAACGTAATGTATTGCCGTTCTCCGTTGCTCATGAATGCCTCCGCAAAACTGTAGTCGCTGCCATCCTAAACCTCCATCATCTTCTCAATGCCCGGAATGTCGATGATCAAGGAAATACTGCCGTCCCCGTTCAGGGAGGCACCGATGACACCCGGAATCGAACGGTAGTTTTTCTGCAGGTTCTTGATGACCGCCTGTGATATTCCGATGATCTCATCCACAAATATACAGAATTTCTTGAACGTGCTCTCCACCAGGACGACAATGCCACGATTCTGACCGTCATCCGCCTCAACCGTTTCGCCGAAATACTCGTGAAGGCGGATCAGAGGATATACCTGTCCGCGCAGATTGACCAGGTCACGTGCCCCTTTGACACTTTTCAGATCAAGGGCCGAATACTGAAAGGTCTCGACGATTGCGTCGAGCGGAATGATGTACTTTCCCTTCCCGACGCGCAGGTGCATCCCGTCTATAATGGCGATGGTCAACGGAATCTTGATCTTGAATCTCGAACCTTTTCCATAGACAGAGCTGACATCGATCTTTCCCTTGAGAGATTCTATATTGCGTTTGACCACATCCATGCCGACGCCGCGCCCCGATATCTCGGTAACCTTTTCTGCAGTGGAGAAACCCGGAACAAACAGAAAGGAAAAGATTTCCTCGTCAGAAAAGGAGGCCCTGCCCTTCTTGACCAGCCCCTTCTCAAAAGCCTTCTTATAAATCTTGTCCGGATCGATACCCTGTCCGTCGTCTTCCACCTCGATCACAACGTTTCCTTCCTCCTGATAGGCCCTCAGCCAGATGGTCCCCTTGTCTGGTTTCTTCGCCTTCTTCCGTTGCTCAGGCGACTCGATACCGTGATCCACCGAATTGCGGATCATATGTTTCAGAGGATCGGCGATCTGCTCGATCATCGTTTTGTCCAGCTCGGTTTCTTCACCGGATATTTTCAGTTCAATATACTTCCCCTGAACGTTCGACATGTCACGCACCACCCGATAGAATCTCTTGAAGGTGCTCTCCAGGGGTACCATACGCACCATCATGATCTGCTCCTGCAGTTCTCTCGAGATTCGGTTCAGCTCAACCGTGCTGTTGATGATGTCCTTGTTCCCGGATTCCTGACCCACCAACGAAACACGCGCCACCGAGATG
>CAYMND010000585.1:0-1867 GCA_964391685.1 uncultured Clostridia bacterium
TCATATTACTTTCCCAGTTCCTGTTCCAGCTGCTCGATCGCTTTCTCCAGTGTGCAGGACGAAACCAGGGTGTTTCCGATCATCACATTGGGTGACTGACCGCAGCGCTCGAAACAGAAGGCGGTTTTCACCTTGATCTTGTCTTGAAGCTGATTCTTCTCCACATGATGCATCAGACCGCGCAGAATGTCATGGGAGCCCTTGAGGTAGCAGTTGGTTCCCATGCAGACTTCCACATTGACGGCTTCCCGGTCACCGTTTTCAATCAGCGGTATGCCGCTGCCGGCAATGCGCTTACGGTTCTGATAATGCGTGTGCAGCAGTTCATGGGCTCTGGTTCCGCCGATCTCGTCCATGGCCTGGTAGTAGGCGTAGGTAACGTAGGGATTGTCCTGTGACTTGTGCAGCTGCAGCGATGAATCCACTTCGTACAGACTCTGGCCGCGACGCCGGATGACATTGAAATCGTAGGTCACCGGCTGTCCGGCACCGTTGATGCAGCCTCCCGGGCAGGCCATGACCTCGACGAAATCGTACGGACATTCCCCCGCCCTGACCTGTTCGCAAACCGTACGGGCATTGGCCAGACCGTATACGATGGCGAAACGGATCTTCTTGCCTCCCAGTTCGGTCTCCAATTCCCGAACTCCCTTCATTTCCCTGGCTTCCCGAAAATCGGCGGCATCGAAAACACGTCCGTCCACCTGATCGACGGCGTAGCGCAGAACCGCCTCGGTCACGCCCCCGGAAGCCCCGAATATCATGCCGGCTCCGGTTTTGAACCCCATGGGCAGATCAAAAGGAGTCTGAGGCAAACCCTTGAAATCGATTCCCGCCTGTTCGATCATCTGGGCGAGCTCGCTGGTGGTCAGAACGTGGTCCACATCCGGACCGTACTCCTTGGAAACGAACTCCGGACGCTTGGCTTCGAACTTCTTGGCTGTGCAGGGCATGATGGAGACAACCGCCAGCTTCTTGGCCTCGACGCCCAGCACCTTGGGCAGCATGGCCTTGGCCAGACTGCCGAACATCTGCTGCGGAGAACGGCAGCTGGAGATGTTTCCCAACAGTTCGGGATAGTATTGTTCTGCAAACTTGACCCAGGAAGGACAGCAGGAGGTGAACAGGGGCAGTTTTTTCCCTTCCTTGTGACGCTTGAGAAACTCATGGCTCTCTTCCAGAACCGTCATGTCGGCGGTGAAGCTGGTATCATAGACCTGGTCGAACCCCAGGGTCTTGAGCGCTGAAACGATACGGCCGGTCGTGACGGATCCGGCGTCGATTCCGAAATGTTCACCCAGGGCGACCCGGATGGCCGGTGCCACCTGGACCACCACCGTCTTTTCCGGATCATCGAGTTTATCCCATACTTCACTGATCTCGGATCGGGGCACCAGAGCGCCGGTGGGGCATACCCGCGAGCACTGGCCGCATCCAACGCACTCCACATCGGACAACTTCTTCCCGAAGGCCGGACCCACCGCAGCCTTGGCTCCACGGTAGGAGAAATCGATGGCTCCGACACCCTGGATTTCGTCGCAGAATCGGACGCAGTCTCCGCAGAGCACACACTTGTTGGGATCATGAACCAGACAGAGAGAGGATCGGTCCACTTCGGCCTCCCGCCGGGTGCTGCGGTAGCGTATGCGGTCGATACCCATCTTGCGGGCCAGATTCTGCAGAGCGCAGGCTCCGCTCTTGCCGCAGGTGGTACACTCCCGCTCGTGGCTGGCCAGAAGGAGTTCCACGTTGATACGACGGATGTCCCGGATCTCCCGGGTATTGGTCCGGATGACCATTCCCGGTTCAGGTTTGGTGGAACTCCTTCTGGCCAAACCGGACCGTCAGTTGACTACAATCCAGGTAC
>CAYMND010000586.1:0-1865 GCA_964391685.1 uncultured Clostridia bacterium
GACGCATCATGGCATCCAGTACGTGATCCTGACCGACGATGCTTCGGCGCATGACCCGATCCAGATGCCTCAGACGCTGCTGCAGCGGAGTGGAAACGGCGGCCACTTCGATTCCCCGGGTTTCGGCCATGGTTGCCAGGAAATCGTCGCCGGTCACCTGCGGCAGACCTTGCGGTCGAGGCGTTTTGGGGGTTTGACTCAGTCGTGAACAGGTCCGGTCGAGAATTTCAAGCGCCTTGTCGGGCAGCAAACGGTCCCGGAAAAACTGTTTCACCAGCTCGATGTGTCGGCTGATTCCGGAAACATCGATTCCGACACCGTGGAATTCTGCGAGTCGGGTCGCCCGTTTGCTCAATATCTCCCGAATCACGGGCAATTCCAGTTCGTTGAGCTCCAGTTTCTGGAAAAGACGGACGAAAACACCACCGGATTCTTCCATTCTGGAATACCGGGCATGGGTTGTGGCGGCGATGACTCGGAACGCTTCGCGGTCCAGATAAGGTCTGAGCATGACTCCGATATCCGCCAGACTGTGTCTGGAAACTCCTTCTCCGAGAAACTCGTGCACGTCGTCGAGAAACAGAATGCCTGCTTCTCTGGCCACAGTGTCCAGCTGCCGGATCAGTTTCTCTTCCAGTTGGCCTCGGTACTGAACCCCGGCGATGAGGGCGTTGAGGTCAAGTTGAAAAACCGGAACCTCGTGCAGACCTTCGCTTTCCGGAGCTTTTCCGATCCAATCCACAAGGTTGCGGATGAAGGCGGTTTTGCCGACTCCGGGATCCCCGACAACCAGTACGTTGTTGCGCTGCATGCAGGATAGAATTTCCAGTGCCTCGATGCGTTCCTCATCCCGGCCGACAAGCTCCGGCAATTCATCTTTTTTTTCCCGCATATCGATCAATACCTGTTCCATGAGATCTCCTTCTTTCTTCTGGTAGGAATCACTTCCTTTAATCGGTTCCGGTACAGCCGTTTCTTCTGAACCGGTTCCGATGACAATCCGCCGTTTCAACCTGATCCATCGTTCCGCCTCTCCGCTGCGGCCGGCTGAGAACAGAAGCCGGATCAGGAGGTCGTATGGAGCACGCATGCCCGGGGCGCGGCTGATCAGGCTTTCCAGCCTCCGAATGGACTCTTTCTCTCCGTTTCTCCATTCCGCTCGAAGAGCCAGGAAATCCAGGAAATGATTGCGTGGCCGGCCAAGACCTCCGAGGCGGTAGAGGTGAAAACGGTAATCTTTGACTGCCTGCAGCAGATCGGATGCGTCTCCGGATTTCATTGCCCTGCGGATGTTTTCCAGACTGTCCAGGTCGACAGGAGAGGTTTCGACTCCCTGCAACAGCTTTCGCGCCGTAGACGGCTGCAGCAAACGGCAGAACAGCTCTCCCAGGGCGAAGGCCTCGTCATCCCCCCCGGGACTGATTCTCTTCTCAAAGCGGGAATAGCTGAGTGTATCGGTGTCGCCTTCCCAGATCCATACCTTACCGCCCGATTCCATGAAAAAGGGGTACATATTCAATGGTTCCCCGGTAATACCGACAAGCTGGGGGTGGTGGCGCGGAGCCATGACGGTGAAATCCGACCACCACTGGGGGTGGGTGGCGCCGGTGATCACCCGGTTCTCCAGTTCATCGGTCAACAGGATCACCCAGGCGCAGAAAGCGTCCCACAGCTTTTGATCATCCACCGCTTTCCCGGACCGTTTCCGGCGGAAAGACAGAACCAGCTCCCGGGTCAGGCGCAGACTACGCATTCGATTGGTATAAGCTCCGGGCAGACGCAACGGAACGTTGCGCAGGCACCAGAGGCTGATGATTTCTATGGAGCGGGGAACGCGCAATGTCGGGTCCTGCCCAAGGGTATGG
>CAYMND010000587.1:0-1852 GCA_964391685.1 uncultured Clostridia bacterium
CATACCCCGCACATGAAAATCCCGGGTGACACCGATGATTGTTTTTGTTTTTTCATGATAATGAGCGGTGAATCTTTTGCCGACAGCTTCTTCGGGGGTGGAAAATCCCAGTTCCCGTGTCGCTTCGGCGTTGAGGATGTAGGCATTTTCCATATCCGAAATACTACCCCTGGCAAATGGTCGGCCATAGGCCATATCGATACCGTACAGTTCCAGAAATCCGGGTGATACGGTAATGGCCTTGATGAACTTTCCCGTTTGACGATTTTCGTTCTCGCGCCATAGATGGTATCCACCGTTGAAAGAATCCCCTGGAACTTTCGATGAAACAGCCGCACCGACAATACTGATGTCCTGACTGAAGGCGTCGGCCACAGCTGCAAAATCGTGGCGCAGGTGATGAAGGTTGCTCTTCACCGTCAGCACGAGCTTCTGTTCCCGATCGAAGCCCAAAGACCGGCCTTTCATGAACGAGAGCTGTCTGACTGCGAACAGGGCGGTGAGCATTAGAAAAATGGAGATGGCAAATTGACCGATGACCAGGAAATTGTGGATGACATTTCCTTTACGGCGCATGGAGAAACGGCCCTGTAGAATCCGTACCGGATTGATCCGGGTGGACAGCAGGGCCGGATACAACCCGGAGACCGTGCTGACGAGGATAAAAATCAGCAGCAAAGCAGATAATACCAGTGGATGGACCAGATTGACCAAAGACAGTTGAGTCTGGGCCATGGCGTTGAATACCGGCAGAAGCATAGCGGCGATGCCCAAAGCCAGGCCGTAGGCCAGCAGAGTGACCAGCCCGGATTCAACGAGAAACTGCCTCACCAGCTGCATTCGGCCCGCGCCCACAACCTTCTTCAGCCCCACCTCTTTAATTCTCGTTGTGGACAGAGCGGTGGACAGGTTGATGAAGTTCAGACAGCCGATCAGAAGAACCAGTCCGGCGATCAGGGAGTAAATCTTCACGTAGAGCCAGCTTCCTTTCGGTTCCCTTTCCTCCATGTTCAGATCGTGCATGTGAATGCCGGTGATCGGCTGCAGGTGATACGTTTTCTCCCGATTGACATCTCGGCCGTACCTTTTTCGGAACAGGTCGTCTCCGAAGGCCGCATAGGTTTTCAGATAATCCTCAATGATTCCCGGATCGGTGCCTCTCCGGAGTTTGATGTAGCAGTACTTTTCCTGAGGATTGAGCCAGTCCTCCTCGAAATCGCTCCTGTTTTTCACCATGGTGGCCATAGAAACCAGCATATGATACTGAAAATGGCTGTTTAACGGCGGATTTTCCAGAAGACCGGCCACAGTAAACTCCTCGAGCCGGACATTCTCCGAACCGATATCGTAGTCGAATTCCATTTTCAGCGTCTTTCCGACCGGATCTTCTGCACCGAAATACTTGACCGCCATATCCCGGGTGACGGCAACCGTATTCGATCTCTTCAAAGACGTTTCAACATTTCCCTTGACGAACCGGATGGGAAAGAGATCCGCCATCTCGGGATCCGCAAAAAATATCTTTTTTTCAAAGAAGCGATCATTCCCTTTGACAATCAAAACATTGTCGTCATTTTCGTAGGGCGGAACGAAACGGGCGGTCATCTCGACTTCCGGCCGATCCTGCTGCAACTTCCTGCCCAGCGGAGCCTCGATGCGGGCGTGCCATCCCTCCGAGGTCGGACTTTTCCAATGACAGATCACTCGATAAATACGATCCGAATCCGGCAACTGGGTATCGTATCCCAGCTCGCTGATGATGTAGAGAACCAGTACGACGGCACAGGCCAGCCCGACAGCCAGACCGAAAATGTTGATCAGGCTCACCATTCTTTCTTTGTAAAGTATTCGG
>CAYMND010000588.1:0-1851 GCA_964391685.1 uncultured Clostridia bacterium
CATAACGGCTTCCTCACGAACCAGCCGGCGGGTCATGTGGAAGGCGTCGCGGTCACTGACCTGAACGATCTCATCGATGACCGAGAAGTCGGCGGTATCGATCAGGAATTCGTCTCCTAATCCTTCGATGTAGTATGGGGCAGACTTCGGCTCCGTGTGACCATAGAAGTAGTCGTAGAAAACCGATCCGAACGGATCGACGGCCACAACCCGGATCTTTGGATCCTTCTCCTTGAGGAACTTGGCCGTTCCCCCGATGGTTCCCCCGGTTCCGATTCCGGCGATAAAGACGTCGATCCGGCCGTCCATCTGTTCCCATATTTCCGGTCCGGTAGTGGCATAATGACTCTGGTTATTTTCCCGGTTCCGGTGCTGGTCGGGGAAAAAACAGCCCGGTGTGGTCGCGGCCAGGCGGGGAGTGATCTGGTTGTAACTTTCGGGGTGATCCGGCGGCAGGGTGCTGTCGACTGTAACGATTTCCACGCCCAGAGCCTTGAGCTGGTTCATTTTTTCACGGGTCAGACTGTCCCGGACCACCACTTTCAGACGGTAGCCCTCCTGGATGGCCACCAGGGCCAGTCCCATGGCTGTGTTGCCCGATGAATTCTCGATGATCAGCTGGCCTTTTTTCAGGCGTCCATCGGATTTGGCTTTGTGGACCATATATTTGGCGATGCGATCCTTGATGCTGCCCATGGGGTTGAGGAACTCCAGTTTGGCGTAGACAGTGGCGTCGAGTTCGGCGGTGATTTTGTTGAGGCGGACCATCGGGGTGTTGCCGACGGCCTCCAGGATCGAATCGTAAACCGGTGCTTTGAACATCGTGGTGTTTCCTTTTCTATTGAGAGGGAATTTGAAAAAACCATTGTATAGCATGCGACTCGGAGTGTAAAGAGCGTAACGGGGCCAACTCATCTCCGTCAAGGTCGTTACTGGAACGATGGCGGTTCTTTTGGTACAATGCCCAGATAGAGAAGGAATTCCATGATATATACCAGTTTCATCTATCTGTTGATCGCCATCGCCCTCTTCTCCGGCGCCCAGACCGCCGATTCGCAGTTTCTGCCTCTGAGCGGTGACTTTGTCATGATCGTTTTTCTCTACCTGTTCTTCGCGCTGATCGTGCGTCTTCAGCTGCGTTGGGTCCGGGTCAGTGAGAAGGAGAGTCTGGAAGCGAATCTCGAGGCCCGACAGCAGCGGGCCCGGCTGTTCAACCGTTTTCGCTTGCTGTCCATCATTCTTTTCGCGGCTTCTCTCTATTTTTTCGACCTCAGGGCCCTGGTCCTTCTTCTTCCCGGGACTGGACAGCTGGAAGTACTGCAGAATTTTATGGGAATTGCATTTTTTGTGTTTTTCTGGTGCATAATCTGGTACTGGGAATTTCACGAAGGAGATGCACCGAGAGAAATGGCTACGGCAGGGGAGTACATCCGGGGCCAGATCGGGTTTCAGTTCGGTATTTTCGTTCCTTGGCTCTTTTTGAGCCTGATTCTTGACCTGCTCCTGCTGCTTCGGATTCCGGGAGTGGAATCCTGGATGGACTCTTCTTTGTTTCAGCTTGTTTTTTTCGCCGTTTTCTTTTTGCTTCTGGTCATTTTCTCACCCATGATCATGATCCGGCTATGGAGGTGTCACCCGATTCAGGACGAGGGATTGAAAAAAGATATAGAGAGTCTTTGCCGGGCACACAACACTTCATTCAAGGGGATTCTTTCCTGGGATGCTCTGGGGGGTGGCCTGATTACCGCCGGGGTTATCGGGCTGTTTCCCCGGTACCGTTACCTGCTGATCACTCCCCGTCTGAGCCGTCTTCTCAGCCGTGAAGAACTGCTGGCGGTGACGGCTCACGAG
>CAYMND010000589.1:0-1842 GCA_964391685.1 uncultured Clostridia bacterium
AAAGCCCGTTACTCCAGGAGACCCGGATGAATTGATCAACCGGATCGCCTGTTTCGAAGATCCGGAACGACGTTTCATCCACACCCGGCTGCTCGACCGCCTCTTTTCACGCGACCTGCCGAGTACCCGCCAAATGGCCGTTCTGCACTTCGTCGACGGCCTTACACTGGAAGAGGTGGCCCGGTCAGTCCACTTGTCGGTTTCCGGTGTCCGCAAGCGACTGCGTCTTTTTCGGCAACGGATCTTGGACCAGGAGGTTAACCATGGGTCATGATGGCATCAACGACCTGCTGTTGGAACGGTATCTGCTCGGTGAACTGCCGGAAACGGAGAAAACGGCCATCGAGTCCGCCCTGCGGGACAACCCCCGTCTGTCCAGTCGACTGCAAACCCTTCTGGAATCCAATCAGGATATCCTGAGCCGCTATCCGGTCGAGGTCATGACCGGACGGATCATGCAGCGGTGCCTCCGGTCTTCTGCTCCCAAGGACAGAAGACAAATCCGTCGGCTGCCGAAAATCCTGAAATGGACACCTCTGCTGGCCGCTGCCTGCCTGGTATTCGTTCTCATGTTTCCGGACCGGAAACCACTGGCCATCCAGTCCGGCCCCGATCATACCATCGCCAAGGGAAATCTCGGTGAGCAGAACTCCCCCCGACTGACCATCTATCACAAGGTTTCCGCCGAACGAGTCATCGAGATCAAGCCGGACAGCCTCCTTCGACCGGGAGACCTGATCCAGATCGCCTATTCCCCCGGTACCGCCCGTTACGGGGTCATTCTCTCCATCGACGGACGGGGAACCGTCACCTTCCATCATCCGGAAAATCCGGACGATGATGCTGTGTTGTCCGCATCGAACCGACTGCTGCTGCCCAACGCCTACGAGCTGGACAATGCGCCGATGTTCGAGCGTTTCTTCTTCATCACCAGTCTTCAGCCGTTCACCGGGGATGAAATTTTGGACCAGTTCCGCCTGTTCGCCAAGGAACCGGAAGCCGACCGTCTGAATCCTCCCTTGGGGGATGATTTTTCGATTTTTTCGATTACAGTGAAAAAACAATAACCGAGGTCAGACGATGATCAGAAACGTAGTTCTTCTCCTCTGCATCCTGCTGGCCGTCTTCCCACTTCGGGGGAAGACGACGGACAAATCCTCCTGGAAGCGATACGCCCTGATCGTTGGGGCCAACGACGGTGGGCCCGAACGAACCCGTCTGCGTTACGCCGTAAACGATGCCGATGCCCTGCGTCAGGTCCTGGAGGATCTGGGTGGGGCCGATGAAGAAGGCACTCTCTACCTGCCCGACCCGAATGGCGACACGTTTTTCTCAGCCTTCCACGAGCTGAGCCGAAAAATCGAAAAAGAGAAGGGACTTCATTCCAGAACCGAATTCATTTTCTACTACTCCGGCCATTCCGACGAGCGCCACATTCTCTTCTCCCGGGAGCGAATCCCCTACAGCGCCGTCCGCAGTGCCATCGACACCATGGCCACGGATGTTCGCATCGTCATTCTCGATTCCTGTGCCTCGGGGGCCTTCACCCAGACCAAGGGCGGGAAAAAAAGGGCTCCGTTCATGCTGGACAAGGCCTATGACATGAAAGGATTCGCTTTCATGAGTTCCAGCTCTTCCGACGAAGTGTCCCAGGAGTCGGAACGCCTGAAAGGGTCCTTCTTCACCCACAACCTGGTGGCCGGCCTGCGCGGAGCGGCCGATATGAACCAGGACGGCCGGATCACCCTGACCGAAGCCTACCAGTACACCTTCGATCACACCCTGAGCCAAACGGCCAACACCATCAGTGGTCCCCAGCACCCCCACAAGAATATCCAGATG
>CAYMND010000590.1:0-1830 GCA_964391685.1 uncultured Clostridia bacterium
TGAACGGTGTACTTGCTCCGGTCAGTGGGATACTGATTATCGCCGAAATCCATCTGGAAGGATTTACGGCCGCGTCTTCCCATGGGGCCGGGCCTGCCTGTCTGGGAATCGGGGGTGGCCGGGCCGTAGAAAGCGTCGAGTTCGCTTACAATTTTTTGGTAAAAGGATCGCGAACCTTCCTCGAAAATCCCTTTATCCTTTTTTTCAGGTGTCTGAGCGGTCATGGGCAGGATCATCAGGCCCAGGATCGCCATCATCAAAAGCATTTTTTTCATGAAAACCTCCTTTAACATGACATTTTACTTCGGACATTGAATGATAAGCAAATCCTTGGCAGATGGTTTTCTGTTCCGTTTTTTTTAGGTGACAGACGACTAAAGGAAGTTGCGGAATATTCTTTTCTTCACTTCTGTGTCGCTTTTCGGGTACAATAGCCGGATGACAGACAATGATTTTTCACCTTGGACGGAGTGTGACCATCGACACGAACGCTACACATGTGACTGGCTGCAAACCATGCTGGTCGTTTTGTGCGACGGCAAGGTAGTCTGTGGATGTGCGGATCCTTACGGAGAACGTCCACTGGGGGACCTTTCGGAAAGCAGTCTATTGGATATCTGGCGTTCTCCACTGGTCAGGGCCATCAGAAGAGATATCAACAAGGGGCATTGCTGCTTTTGTGACCCTTGTGGGCTCAAGTGTCCACTTAGGGAGCAGCAAGCCGTTCCCGTATTCCCTGTGCAGCACGAGATCCTGCCGCGCATTTTCCTCGAGCCGACTGCAGCCTGCAACCTCGATTGCTTTGAAGCGGTCTGCAACAAGGATTCAGGTATCCTGGAAACCCGTCGACGGGCTTTTTTCCCTTTACATGAGTTCAAATCTCTGATGGATGAAATCGGCCCCAACCTGGGGCGTCTCGACCTGTTCAATTACGGAGATCCTTTCGTTCATCCCCAGATTCTGGAGATGGTCGAATATGTAAAAAGCAAGTTCCCTCACGTGTACTTGTACATCAGCACCAACGGAATTCTTCTCAGTGAGGAAAGAAATCGGAGGTTGATTGAGGCCGGATTGGATGAAATCACCTTTTCAGTGGATGGCCCGGATCAGGCTATCTATGAAAAGTATCGTCGAGGTGGCGATTTCGGCAGAGTGATGGAGAATATGAAAAATCTGGTGGCCCAGCGTCAGAGTATGGAACGTGAGCTCCCTGTAATCAACTGGCGTTGTATACTGTTTCGCTGGAACGATTCGAACCGGGTGATGAAAAAAGTTCGAAAACTCGCTTCTGAAAGCGGTGTAGACCGCCTGACTTGGGAAATCACCGACCATCCTGCATCGGCAAAATCTGTCCGCTATCAGGTTGGAACCCCCCATTGGGAAAAAATTTTCCATGAAATATGGGACACTTCGCAATTGACAAATGCCATCAGGAAAAAGAGGCATCTAGCCCGAATTCATTTGGATTCATTCAAGCAAGAAGGAAAAAGCGGGAAAGAAAAGCCGGAAATCAAAGTCAGAATAAAAAACATCGGTGGTGCACTTTGGCGCAGGCAGACAGCAATAGGCCGTCATACTGTTCGACTGGGAGCCCAGCTTCATGATGAATCAGGAGTATTGTTGGACCTCAATTTCGCTCGCGCTTTCCTGCCTCACGATGTAAAAAAAGGGTGCCAGGCATCCGTCAGAATAGAATTGCCTGCCCCGCCTTTCCCTGGCCGATATCGAATCAAGCTCGATATGGTTTCTGAAGGGGTCGACTGGTTCGAACGGGCTGGTTCAAACCCTTTGTGGTTGGACTGGCAAGTGATGTAACCCCCCCAGGTGCCA
>CAYMND010000591.1:0-1830 GCA_964391685.1 uncultured Clostridia bacterium
GGATCCGGCCCAGTTCGGCCAGCACACGATCTCCGGCGTCGTGTCCGAAGCTGTCGTTGAGCTTCTTGAAGTGGTCCACGTCCAGCATGAGAACGCCGATACTCTGGTTGCGTCGGGCCGCCCGGCTCAATTCGCTGTCGAAGAATTCCTTCAGATAGCGGCGATTGTACAGCCCGGTCAGGGTGTCGCGGGTGGCCTGGTTGCGCAGGCTCTCCTGGAGCTGCAGGTTGGCCATGGCCAGGCCGGTGTGCTCCACTACGGCTGCGGCCAGGTTGCGGTTTTCGGGGGTGAACATTTCAATGGGGCCCGAGATGTGCATGACCCCGATGGTTTCGCCCTGGGCCACCAGGGGGATGCACAGCATGGGGTTCGGCTCGGGGCCGGAACCATGGGTGCAGGAGACGATGCCGTTTTCGGAAAAGTGGCTCTTGCCGGTGCGCAGTCCCCAGCACTCACCGGAGTGGAAGATCTTCTCCCCCTGCCATTCCCCGTTCCAGGTGACGGTGACTTCCAGCAGGTTGCGGGACGAGCGGAACAGGGAAAGGGCGCCGAAGAACCCGGGGAGCATGCGCATCCCGGCCCGACCGACGATTTCGAAGGCCTCCTCTCTGGATTTGCAGGCCGTGAGCATGGTGCCGAGTTCGTGCAGCATGGAGATCTGGCTGGTGCGTTCCCGGACTCTCTCTTCGAGGTGCTCCTGCTCCCGGCCGACCCGGCGGTTGATGGTGAAGATGGTCAGGATGCTCATGACCAGCATCACCAGCAGGGCGATGATGTAGAGAACGATCATGACGATCTCCAATGCCCTTTTCCCTGGCTCCGATGATTTCGGGCTGGGCGCTCTCGCTCTCCGCCTGCTGTATCTCCGCTTCGGACAGGCTGCTGTCGGCCAGAAAACGGCCGTCTTCGTCGAGGATGCTGACCCGGGACTGGGAGACCGTGGCCAGAATGCCGACCAGGTGGTTCAGCTCTTCCCGGGAGGGGGCGTGATCCATGTAGCCGACGGCCTGTTCACAGAGCTTGACCATCAGGATCAGTTCGTTCACATGATGTTTGTCCAGGGTTTCGGCGTACTGGTAGTGAAGAATGACGCCGAAGGCAAACAACAGCAGGGTGGTGATGAGCATGGGCACGAAAACGGCCCGGGCTTTGAAATGTTTCGGTAAAAGGATCATGTGTTGAACCTGTCGAGAGTACATGGTTAATATAAATGCAAAATATCGAAAAATCCGCCGTTATGAAAAAGGTTCGTTTTTTTGTTCCATTGATAATAGTTCTGAAGAGGGATATGATCCATATCAAAGAACAAGGAGGAGCTATGGCTGGAAAATTCGAAGTGTATACCGACAAGAGTGGACAATTCCGATTCCGGTTGAAAGCCGGAAACGGGGAAGTGATCGCCGCCAGTGAAGCCTACAAGGCCAAGGCATCCTGTCTCAAGGGCATCGAATCGGTGAAGAAGAACGCCGCTATGCCGGACGCGAAATTCGAGGATTACACCGACAAGGCCGGCAAGTTCCGTTTCCGTCTGAAGGCCGGTAACAACGAAGTCATCGCCACCGGAGAGGCCTACGAGTCGAAAGCGTCCTGCCTCAAGGGCATCGAATCGGTGAAGAAGAACGCCCCCACCGCCAAGATCGAGGAATTGCCCTAGGGGTTGTCCGGGCGGAGTTGAGGTCGGAAGGTCATAAGGTCGAAAGTCAAAGGTCAGAAGGTCGAAGGTTGAAAGGTTGAAGGTCGAAAGTCAAAAAGTCGAAGGTCGAAGGTCAAGAGAGAAAGATGTCAAAAAGTCGAGAGTCGGTTGCCTCAACCAACTCTCTGTTTTTCATT
>CAYMND010000592.1:0-1824 GCA_964391685.1 uncultured Clostridia bacterium
TGTCGCCGGCGACGAAAAGACCGGGAAGAGAGGTCTCCATATCGGGGCGGCGCAGGTTGACGTATCCACCCAGTTCGGGAATGAAGCTCTGCAGCGCTCCCGCCTGGGATACTATTTCTATCGATGGCGTCAGGCCGACGGCCAAACCCACTGTGTCGACATCGAATTTTTTCCCGCTGCTGGGAACCGGCTGCCAACGGTCATCTACGGCTGCGATTTCAGCACATTCCACCCTTGAGTCGCCAAGGACTCGGGTGACGGTGTGGCGGGTCAAAATCGGAACACCCAGACGGCGCAGTTTGGCGGAATGTACCCGGTAGGCTCCCACATCGGGAGAAGCCTCGACAACTGCCGCCACTTCGACACCTGCCTGCAGCAACTGGTAGGCGACAATGACTCCGATGTTTCCGGCACCGACCATGAGTACGCGCTTGCCGGGGCGAACGCCGTACAGGTTCATCAGAGTCTGGATCGCCCCTGCACCGTAGACTCCGGGGATGTCGTTGCCGGGAAAACTGACGTACTTTTCGCTGGCTCCGGTGGCCACAATGACCGTGTCGGCAGTGAGATCGACGATTTCACCCCGATGGATGACCATCAGGCGATAACCGGGATAGATCCCGATCACCGATGAGGATGTCCATGTCTCGACTCCCAGATCGTTGCAGGTTCGAATCAATTCTTCGGCGATGCGGATGCCGCGTACGCCGGCGTAATGGGAACTGCTGCCGAAAAATTTATGGGTCTGTTTACTCAGCTGCCCGCCGGGGATGAAATGCTCCTCGATGAGCAACGGTTCGATGCCCTGACGGGCGGCGTATATGGCGGCAGATAGTCCGGCAGGTCCGGCTCCGATGATGACCAGGGGGACTTTCTTTTTTCTGACCGGTTTCGGCTCGGGGCAGGATGCTTTGGTGACATCGCTCTGGGTCATTCCCTGATATCGCAGCCTCATGCCGTCGCGAACCGGTACGATGCAGGTGCGGACGTTGGGCACTCCGTCCACTTCCATCATGCAGGAGGCACACTTGCCGATGGCGCAGAAAAGGCCACGGGGCCGGTGGAATCGCAGACTGTGTGATAATGTGGTAACGCCTGCGGCGTGAAGAGATGCGGCGATGGGCTCTCCCTCGAAGGCCGGGATGGGTTGACCTTCAAGGTAGATGGTCAACGGTTTTCGCTGTTTGAAGTCCAGTATCGGATGCTCGGTGATCCTCATGTTAAACTCCCGTTTTGAAGCATCAAAGTAACACCGTCTTTTTCAAAAGTCAATGAATGTAAAAATATTAAGTTATAGAATTTTACTTTTAAATATATTTAGGTTTGATATTGTAGTAATGTCTGATTTTATTCCGAAATTGCTTTGTTGCGAACTGGTTTTAATCGCCTTCGTTCTGAGATGGGTTTTCCGGAGTTGTCAAATCAACCGGTTGTCGACCTTTGAGCCGCAGGCGGGCCGGGCCGGTGAGATTGACTTCGGGGACCAGATGGTCGTAGTCAGTCTGACTGATCATTTCCCTTTGCCGCATTTTTTCGGATACATCTTTGTAGAATGGGATCATCCATTCCTTGAACTTCTGTTCCGGGTCGAAGGCCACCATAAAACGACGGGGGCGAGGGACGATGCTGGCCATGAAGATGGATTCAGCCAGAGTGAGGTCCGATGCCTCCTTGTCGAAATAGTAGCGGGCTGCTTCCGAAACCCCGTAGATTCCCGGGCCCCATTCTATGATGTTGAGGTAGATTTCGAACATCCTTTCCTTGCTGATCAAGTGGTTCTCCTCGATCAGCCAGGTGATGATCATTTCTTCCAATTTCCGGGCG
>CAYMND010000593.1:0-1824 GCA_964391685.1 uncultured Clostridia bacterium
GCATTGTTCAGCAGCCTGATTCCGTTCACCATCTGCTACATCATTCTTTTCCCACTGTTCTCCCTGGATGCCGGCAATCTTCTTCAGCTGCTGCCGATTTATATCCTTTTCTCTCTGGCCACCCTGCTGATGGGCATGTTGATGGCCGCACTGTTCCGTCAGGAAGTCCTGACCATCGAGCTGATTGTCGCTCTCGGTGCCGTGGGATTCACCCTGACCGGTTTCACCTGGCCCCGGGAGATGTATCCGGCTGCCCTTCGATATCTGGTGGGTCTCTACCCCCTGACCTGGATGTACGAGGAATCGCTCAAGATCTGGTATCGCACAGGATACAGAGTCAATCCCCTTCCCCTGCTGGGACTGATCGTCCTGTTCGCCGTACCTTTGAGCTTCCTGGTCCACAATAGGAGAAATAAACTTGCGCAAGAGAATTGACCTGTTTGTCAAGGAAATCAGAAAGCTGCTCTGTAAAGAGGTCCTGATCTACCTGGTGATCGTTCCCATGCTGGCGGTTCTGACCTTCGGTTACCTCTATCAGAAAAGAGTCGGGCGGGAATACCCGATCGTAGTGGTGGATGAAGAGAACAGTGCCGTCACCCGACTGGCTGTTTTCTACCTCGACAGCGCACCAGAGACAAGGGTCACCCAGGTCCTCTCCTCCTTCGAAGAGGGCCGTGCCTGCCTGAGCAGCGGTGAGGCCGAAGCCATTGTCTACCTCCGCCGCAACCTGTACCGAAATATTCTGCACAAGCATCCTCAGACCGCCTGGGTCATCGCCGACGGTCGCAACCTCATCAAGGCCAACTCCGTTCTCACCGGAATCGCAAAAACTCTTGGAACAGCCAGAATCGGGGCCGAGCTCAAGCTGATGGAAAAATACTTCCCCGTGCCGGACCGCCTGGACAAGCTTCGTCTCCTCACAGTCGTATCCCGCCCCCTGGGAAACCCTTCGGTGGATTATTTTCTTTTCGTCATTACCGGCCTCATGGTCATGGCCATATGGCAGGGAACCATAGTGGGATCCTCTCTGGGACTGGCCCGTGAACGGGGACGCAACACCCTGAACGAGACAGTCGAAAGCTTCGGTTCTCCATTCCGCTACATCTTCTGGCGCAGCTTGGCGGTTTCCGTCTTGTCCGTTCCGGTAACGATCGCCACAGGCGCCATCTTCTATGGTCTCTTCAACGCTCCTCTCTGCAATCCTGCCGGGACAAGCGTTCTACTGCTTCTCTTCACTCTGACCATCGTCATCATCTCCAATTTTGCCGGAATCTTTTTCCGCCATGCCACCGGAGTCCTGCAGTTCTTCCTTTTCGTCTCACTGCCGACATTCTTTGTCTCCGGATACCCCTTCCCGCAGGAGATCATTCATCCGCTGATCCGAGGTCTGGCCGCCCTGCTTCCCACTACTCCCGTGCTCAACGCCTTGCCCCGCCTGAATACCATTCCCGGTTCCCTGCCTCACCTGTCACGGCATTTCCTCCATCTGGGTATCCTGTGCATTCTTTACCTGGTTTTGGCCAGTCTGGCCATCGGTTATCTGGTGAAACGGGATAGGGATTAGGAGAATGTGGACACAATCGACAGGCCTTTTCTGAATTATTCCTTCTTACGCAGTCCACGATGTCCATAGTGTCCACCATTCTCCCTGTCCATTCCGTCCACTGCGCTCGCCTTCTCTTTTGTCAAAGAAGTCCGCGAGACTCTGACAAAGAGCCTCGCGGACTGATGAAAACAAAAACCAAAAGGAAGTTCAGTTGAAGTCGATCCGGGCACCGATGCGCAGATAGAACGGATCGGTGATGGACGTCATGGTGCCGAAGA
>CAYMND010000594.1:0-1824 GCA_964391685.1 uncultured Clostridia bacterium
GATGCCCACTCCCGGGAGGCGTGGAGCGAAGTCCCAGCCGAACTGGAAGGGGGCCTTGCGGATGAAGGCCCATTCCCCGCCGGGTAGAGGGTGATCCATCTTTTTTGCCTGATCCCGGCAGTAGGCCGGAGCCGGGTGAAACAGAATATGCAGGGTGTTGGCCCCCGGTTGGATTTTCGATCCGATTTCGCAGCTCCATCGGCGAAACATGTTGTCGGCCCGGAAGAGATGCGAACCGTTCAGACTGACTTCGGCCAGTGTGTCGAGTCCTTCGAAGGTCAAAAAAAGTCTGGTTCCGGTGTACATCATCGGATCTGGCTTGAATTCCAGTCGGTATTCCCAGGCGGAATCGCTCACCCATTGCAGATCCTGGTGATTGCAACCGGTAAGCGGATCCGGAATGAGTTTGCTGGAAGCGAGATCTGTATAGACGGACCCGGGTACTACTGCCTTGCGCCAGGGCTGGCCGCTTTCGATTTTCCGGAATTCCCAGCCTTCCAGGAGCGGAAACTTGTCGCCTGCCGGGCAAGGGACGGAGTGAAGCGGAAAGAGGGCGGCAAATAGGACGAATGCAGCGAAAAAACGGTTCGCATTGCGGAAAGAAGCAGAGGTGGCGCCCATGTTTCGATTGTAATCATCCCGGGGTGAAAAGGCAACAGTATTTTGGATAAAAACGGTTTCAGACCACGCGCATCGCCACCAGGGTGATATCGTCGAATTGCTTGGCGGAAGCTGAAAAAAGGGACAACCGGTTGCGGATCTCGGCAACCATTTCGCTGGCTGTCGGGTTTCTGGAGCCCAACTCGCTGAAAAGCGCGCTCAGTCGGTGGTTTCCGAACATTTCGTTCTCTTCGTTCACTGCATCGGTGACCCCGTCGGTGTACATCAGCAGCATATCGCCGGATTGGAGTTCGATCTCACTGGACAAATATCCCGTTCCCTCGCGTACTCCCAGGGGCAGGGGGGTGCCGACCCCCTTGAGTATGGTGACTCGGCCGTTCCGCAGCAGGAGGGGACGTGACTGGCCGGCGTTGATGAAGGCCATGCGTCGGTTGGGGATATCGATCTCCGCCAGTAGAAGCGAGATGAACTGCTTTTTCTGTTTTCGATGACAGATGGCGGTGTTGAGGTTGGTGACGGATTCCTCCAGGCGGTGATGACGGGAAATTTCGGAATTGATGGCTCCGCTGGCGTATATTGCCGTCACCGCTGCGGCCATGCCTTTTCCGGAGACATCGACCACCGAAACGGTGACCCGGTTCGGATCGGGATCGAAGTAGATGAAGTCGAAATGATCTCCGCCCACCTCGGTGGATGGCTGACAGCTTCCGGAGATCTCAATCGGATCGGTCTGAAAATCCTGAGCCGGCATCAGGCTCATCTGCATTTTGCGGGCTGTTTCCAGTTCCACTTCCATACGATCGCGATCCTGGCGTTCGCTGCCGACGACCCATACCAGAAGGTTGGTGGAAGCCAGAATGAGAAGCAGAATCAGCAGGATGGTGCTCATGCTGAGCGAGTTGACCGCCAGCACGGCCACCACCAGCAGAATGAGCAGATAGGCGTTGTAGATCAGGGGCCGGCGGTCGGCGGGAATGTTGGTGAAGATCTCCCGGCTCCAGGCCAGTGAGAATACCAGGGTGTCCTTGAGCCTGAGCCGACCATCCGTTGCTTCCAGACGTCGGCGATAGAATTCGCGGCTGCTCATGATACGGCGCATAATCCAGTAGAACCAGGCCAGGAATAGCAGCAGCGGAATCAGCAAGGTGGCGGCTGCCCCGAATTCCCCACGGCCGAGGGCGGATACGATCATTTCAACCCATC
>CAYMND010000595.1:0-1820 GCA_964391685.1 uncultured Clostridia bacterium
ATCCTGTCGAAACGGTTTTTTTCGGTGGCCCAGATCAGGATGTCACCACCACGGTTCCAGACCAGCAGGATTTGTTTGTCGTCCGTCATCACCCACCCATCCACGGCAGCGGTGAACGGTTCGGCTTTTCCGATCGGGTTGCCAGTTCTGGCCTTCCGGAGCCTCAGTACGCCGGACTCGGAACGGATCAACAGAATGTCGGGCGTGACGGCGATGATCTGTTTCAGCCTCTCTTGGGAGTTCCATACCCGCAGTTGCCGCCCTGTATTGATATCCCGGACCTGTATGACGCCGGAGCGATTCCAGACGACCAGGCTCTGGAACCCGATCAATACAAATCCGTCCGGGCGGGTAGACGCTGAATGCTCTGTTGTAGTTGGATTCGATTCCAGACACCGGAAACTGGACAACAGATTGAGCAGAAAAAGGACTTTTCGGGTGATGGGGCTGAGTCGGGCGAGGACGACGGCTTGCCACAGCAAGTGAATCGCTCGATCGTCCCGCCCCCTTTCCATCAGAATCTGGGCTGAGAGCAGAAGAATCTGCTGCTTCAGCACGGCCCCCTGGGCGCCGGTTTCGAAACCATGCCACAATCGCCCGATCAAAAGGCCCGTCAGAAACAAGACGATGAGAACCGGATTCAGGCCACTCTTCAACCGTTTTCTCGGCCGACGATGCCAACGCCAGTTTGTGGAATTCCTGTTCTCCAATATTCTCGTCCTGTATTTTCGAAATTTTGTGAAGCAATTCTTTTTCCACATTATTTGTTGCTGTAAAACTCCGAATGATCAGGTAAAATTAAAGCACCGTGAGTCTGAGGCGTTGTTTTGCTGGAAAAATAATGGTTTTTTTTCTTGAGTTCAAATTGTTTATGTGTAACTCAAGATTCAATTTTCGAATCCTTTGAGTATTACGGAATAAAGGTAGATCAGGGATCGTTTACCCGAAACCGATGGGAGCGAAAATGCGGGTGCTGTTCAGGGTTGGTGATTCGTTCCGGATCGTGAGCGTCTATTATATAAACTGGCTTTTCCTTCTTGCTATATGCGTATTCGATAATCTCGGCGGTGCCGCCGATGCCTCTGGCTCCCTGTCCATCCCAGAGGGCGACCAGGATGTCGCAGGCATCCACAATTCGGTGACCGACGCTCCGATAGGTCTCCTCGCGTACTCTTTTCATTTCACCGGTCGATTCGGATATTTCTTTTTCTTTTGGGATAATGAGCCGGGAGGACCGGGACAGAAGGGATTCGAATTCCGCCTTGGATTCCTCTGTTTCAAAATCCTTCAAGTAATCGGCTTTTGGCATGGGCAGGATGGTATGCAGTTCGGAGTTATCGGAATAGTCCAATACAGTCCGGGCCATCAGGCGGTCCGCCCCCTCGGCAAGAGGAGAGATGACGACGAATGAAATGGGGCCGTGAAGGGCGTATCGGGATTCAATGTCGCTGAGGATTGTCTTCATGGAAGAACGGACCAGTTCGGGGTGAACGATGGTCCGGTGCCCGGTCACGCCGATGACAATTCGTTTCGGTTTGTCATCCGCATTCATTTTAGGAGGGTTCATGGCCGCATTTTCCCTGTTTTTTCACTCGCTTGCGAACGAATAACTGACAAGGGGTGCAATGAATCGTGCCCCTACTTCTGGACCTGGGCGACGAAACCGTCCACCTCGGGTACTCCGCCCTGGAGGATCAGGTAGCCGTTGGTCGGTTCCTTGGGGGTGATGTCGTCGCCCACGGGGGTCAGCATGATTTCTTTAATTTTCTTGCGGTCCTCGGTCTGACCCAGGGCCCAGCTCAGTTTCATGAAAGCCGCCT
>CAYMND010000596.1:0-1812 GCA_964391685.1 uncultured Clostridia bacterium
CACCGCCATATACAAGGCACAGACGATTCCGGGGAAAATCATCAGCCAGTCCTGCTGAACCTTCCATCCGAAACGCTCGAAAAGCCATCCCGTCACCGCCTGACCGACCTCATCATCACTCAAGGTGTAGCCGAAGACCCCGTGATCGGCCCGTTCCTTCAGGGCTTGCACGATCTCGACGGGGGAAACGAAATCCATGTCGGCCACCCATAAAGGGATCGTATCCCCGGGACTGCCCGACGGCAGGGCGTCCCATTTAATGGATCGGGTATGACGACGAGACGGTATTTCATCGAACAGTGATTTCCGGTTTGAGTCACTCATGGAATGGGCTCCAGTATATACATCACAAAGGTCAAAAAATCATTTTCTACCGGCGGTGTCAAGTTCCGGATACAATTCTTTTGCACAATCGGGACAGATGGAGTGTGAGAACTGGGCCTCACTGTGATCCCGGATATAAGCCTCAAGCTGGTACCACTGGTCTTTGCCGTCCCGGATGCGCTTGCAGGATGCACAGATCGGCAATATGCCTTCAAGACTCTTCAATTTCCGCATCAGAGTATGGGTGTGTACGACGACGTAAATCCCCAGCAGAAGCACCAGTATGCTCTCGATCAACGCCTCCCGCCAATTAACCGGAGTCGCCGTGGCGTTCAGAATCAGGTGAGGCAGATCGATAAATTCATCCAACCAGGGAAGCAGAATCAATATGCAGAATACAATCAATTCAATGCGAAGGATAAAACGCCCCATCTTTTTTCGGTACAGCTGATACATCAGAAGCTCCATGGGTACAAGAAATTACTTATCATTATATACCTGAAAAAAATCAAAAAACAAACATAACCGCATCTTTGACATCCCCTATTCCCAGGATGAAAAAGCAAGATTCGAAAGTCAACCTTCCCGAAAACCGTTCGATGATCCCCCAACAGGACGGTTCCTGCTGTTTACGCTTTTCGGGCTTGAAGGTGGAAGCCGGGATGCAATAGTTGTTCCGAGTTGGTTCCTCTGTACTGATCCCGGCATCCAGGAAGGCCGGCCGGACAAAGGATTTCTGCCGCAGCCGGCCCCTTGAATGGAATCACCAGAACTGCATGTTCAAAACAGATAACGCTCGTCGGTGGCGTGAAGTTCCGTCATGTCCGGATATGAACCATTTCATTCACAACAAAAAATAGTCTCTTCACCCTATCCCGGCCATTGAATGTGTTGATTAGCACAGAAGCCGCCCATATAATCTGGGCATGACAAGATCGGACAAACGAGGGAAAATACCGGTTATGATCATGATGCTGCAACTTCTGTGGTTGCCGCTTCTGCCATCTTTCACCGCATCATTCGGAAACAGGGAAGAAAATCATTCCCGCAGGAAACGGATCGAATACCTCAACGACAGTCATCGCCGTTGGTTCAACATGATCGAGAGCATCGCAAAGGACGACGAAAAGAAGGTCTTCCTTCTGCTGGACAACGACCGGGACCGGGCCATTTTCATCCGCACCTTCTGGCTGCAGCGGGATCCCACACCGGGGACTGAAGCCAACGAGTTCAAAGACGAGATTGAACGCCGTTTCAAGTACGTCCTCTCCCATTTCAAGCGGGGTACCAATCGTCCGCCATGGCAGAGCGACATGGGACGCTTCTACATGATGCTGGGAGAGCCGAACGGCATCACCCGAATTGAAAACGACCAGGCCCTCTGCCCGATCCAGATCTGGTATTACTACGGAGACACCAGACTGAATCTTCCAGGCTATTTGAACATTATGTTCTACCGCCCCTACTGCACTCCGGAATGGAAGCACT
>CAYMND010000597.1:0-1805 GCA_964391685.1 uncultured Clostridia bacterium
AATTGAAGACGGCAGCTTCAAGAAAGACTCGACCCTCCCTTCCTATTCGAAAGTTTTCGGCAGCGTGGTGGCCCGATTGATGGAAATGAATCCGGATATCGTATGCCGTCCTGTGCCTGTAACCGAAAAGACGGGACTCGATGCGGCCATGAACCAATATCCGGAACGTGTCTACGATGTTGGGATCGCCGAACAGTACATGTTCGACTTGGCCGGAGGCATGGCCCTGGGCAAGATGAGGCCCCTTGCGGCGATCTATTCGACTTTCCTGCAGCGCTCCATCGATCAGGTGATTCACGATATATCGCTGATGAATCTGCCGGTCATTGTCGGAATCGATCGGGCGGGTCTGGTTGGCGGAGACGGTCCGACACATCAGGGAATTTACGATATACCACTTCTTCGACCGATTCCCGGACTGGTGCTCACGGCACCGAAGGACGAGCGGGAGCTGGCCGATCTTCTTTTCACCGCTACACAGGTGGATATGCCGTTCTTCATTCGCTATCCGAAAGAGAATGCCCGCCGGGAATTGGCGCAGGACGAACCGTTCCGGATGCTGCCGGTCGGTACGTCCGAGATCTGTCGTCAGGGGAAGGATGGTGTCGTCTTTGTCGCCGGAACACTGGTCTACACTGCCCTAGCCGTAGCTGAACGTCTGGCAGGAGAAAAGATCATCGATCTCGGAGTGATCAATCTGCGTTACATCAAACCGCTGGATGAGTGCCTGATCGTGGACCAGGTCAGAAAAAAGAAATCGATACTGAGCAGACGTTATAAAGTGATCACCATCGAGGACGGTGTCCTCACCGGAGGGGTGGGCGAAGGGATCCGGGATCTGATTATAAAGAACAAAGTCCGCCACGTGGATATCCTGAACCTGGGGGTGCCGGAAAACGAAGTACCGGTTGCCACACGGAAAGAATTGCTGAGTCTGTACGGCCTCGATGAAAATGGCTTGTACAAGGGGATCAGGGCATGGGTCAACGGAGAAGCTTCAGAGACTCTTCACAAAGCGGTCTGATCTCTTCCCAGACTGTCGTCCGGTCCCGGTTTCCATCCACTTTTTGCAGCAGGTTTCGGTCGCAGAGCTGAAGATAGTTTTTCCGGACTTTTACCAGAAAATCCTCGATTTCGAAACGAACTGCCCGTTCGCTGCGGTTGTTTCGGATTCGTTCCAGCGCGGTAACGACATCGACATCGATGTAGACGGCCAAGTCCGGTATGACGACGAATTCTTCGTGTAACTTGAGGATGGCGTCCATGTCGAGACCGCGTGCCCCCTGGTAACAGGTGCTGGAGAAGTAATAACGGTCCAGGATTACGATACGGCCGGCCTCGAGATTGGGCCTGAGGTTCAGACGGACGTTCTCACGGCGGTCGGTTACGAACAGGGCGAGTTCGTCTTCGGCACTGAGCTGTTCTCTGCTCAGGGCCAGCTCCCGGATACGTTTCCCGGCCGGGGAATCCCCGGGTTCCCGAAACCATCGGCAGTCAAACCCCAGAACGGTCAAATGCTGAAAAAGAGTCTTGGACTGAGTGGTTTTACCCGAACCGTCAATCCCTTCGAAAACAATCAGGCGACCTTTGCTCATGAGCTCTATAGTATGGGAAAGATCCGGATCAGTCAACTGCAGGTGACTGGAAATCAATGGAAACTCTGTACAGATCCGGACACTTTCTGTCCGGTTTACGACATCGATTATCCCTGGCCTGTCCATGAGTTTCATTGCATCGATCGTTCGGAGATTTGGCATGAGATATGCTAAAAAGAGTCAGGAGTTCAGATGATCACCGGATATTTC
>CAYMND010000598.1:0-1799 GCA_964391685.1 uncultured Clostridia bacterium
TTTCCGAACTCGACAACACCACATCGGTTCCCGAGCTGGAGCGGATGATGATCGAAGAGGTGGAATTCCGCCGGGACCAGCACAATCTGGAGCACCCCCGCCTGCTCGACTGGGAAGTGATCCACCGGAGTTTCGGCTCCAATCCCAACAAATTTCCCCCCTCCATCAAATCCCTGGTCAAACGGGTGGAAAGCGGCGCCGAGCTGCCGTTCATCAACGCCGTGGTGGGCATCTTCAACACCGTCTCCCTGAGACACCTCATCCCCTGCGGCGGTGACGATCTGGACACAATACGGGGCAACCTCCGCCTCGGTCCCGCCCGGGGCAACGAGGGGTTCACCCCCCTGGGCAGCGATAAACCCGATCCGCCCAGACCCGGTGAAGTCATCTATTACGATGAGGGGTCAAAGCAGATCATGTGCCGCCGCTGGAACTGGCGCAACGGTGATTTCTCCAAGATCACCCCGGCGACGAAACGCATGGTCATCAACCTCGACGGCGGACCGTCGACACCGGCGTCGGAGATCGAGGTGGCAGCAGCGGAACTGGCGGACCTGCTGAACCGCTTCTGTTCCGCCGTCACCGAAACCGCCCTGCTTTGCAGTACAAATCCCTGTTTCGCCATCCAATAGACTTCTTTTCGAGTCACGTTCTCCGGAGAACCCTTTCGTCATGACAAAAAAACATGTAAAATGGGGTAAACACGCCACTTGAAATCGATCAGGAGTGCGAATGAGAACAAAAAACATATTCTTTATTTTTCTGCTGACACTCTCTGTATCCATCATTTCCGCCGATGAAATCCCCCTGGGTGAACCGACCGGTAAGGGTGTCGATCGGACCATCTCCCTCAATCCCATCGCCCATATCGAAGGCGGAGACCCGTCGGTCTACTTCCTGAAATCGCCCGGCCACCCCATCTGGCTTCAGGAAGGGAAGCTCCTGGCCTTCAGCGACCAGGAGCAGCTGCTGATCTTCGATGGGAAGGGGAAATTCGTACGCAATCTGCAGAAAAGCGGAGAGGGACCGGGAGAATGGCAAAGTACGAACAACCTGTCAACCGACGGAGACAAATTGGTTGTCTTCTCATATCGACCCGGCAAATGCATGATCTTCGATTCCGGTTTCAACCTGGTCAGGGAAATCCGCTACGACAAGAGCCAGTCCATGATGCGACCCCTGACGGCGACGGACGAAAAGGGGTGTTTCTTCTCCGTGGACATCGATTTCGGCAAAATAAAGACCGGCACCGCCCCATTCGTCAACCGACTGAAAGAGTTCGACGCCGACGGTCGTGTGACCGAAAGCGAATTGTCCTTCAGTCACCGGGTTCATTCCTCCGTAAAGAGATCGGATCAAGCGGTTCAGGTCAGGATGACCTTCGTCGATCCCTTCCACTGTACCGCCATCCCGGGGAAAAACAAGGCCCTGGTGGCCTGCCGCAACGATTATCGTCTGGAACTCGTCGATCTGCAAAAGAAGACCGTGAAGACCCTGATTCGTCAGGTGAAAAAATACCCCTGGCGAAAAGACACTGACGAGACACGAGCTGAAGACGCTCCAAAGCCGGAGTTCTTCGACGACATCGGCACCATCGTGACCCGGGGCGATCGGTTCTGGGTGTTCGGAACCGATATCGACGACAATCAGAGTGTCACGGTGGATGTCATCGACGCCGACGGCAGATACCTCGACCGTTTCCGCCTGGTCCTGCCCGGTCTGGATCACCCGCGCCGACTGGAACGCAGCCCCATCGCCGTTTCGACAGACAAAATCGCCTGGATCCATCTCGACGAGGA
>CAYMND010000599.1:0-1780 GCA_964391685.1 uncultured Clostridia bacterium
CAAGATCCCCTGAGTTTTGCTGAAGGCGAGATCTTTGCCGGGCGGTACCGGATGGTCGCCGAAATCGGTCGGGGCGGCATGGGGCGGGTCTACCGTGCCGTGGACCTGGAACTGGAGGTGGAAGTGGCGGTCAAGGTCATCCGGCCTGAGTTCCTGGATGACGAGCGTATGGTCAGAAGGTTCCGCAACGAGATCCTGCTGGCCCGGGAAGTCACTCACGAGAACGTGGTTCGGATCCATGATTTTGCGGAGTCCGAAGGGATCCAGTACATCACCATGCAGTATGTCGAGGGCAGGACGCTGCGAAGTCATCTCAGCCAGTCCGGGCCGCTGTCGATCACCGAGATCGAACTGCTGGCCGGACAGATCTGTCGCGGTCTGGAGGCGGCACGGAAAAAAGGCATCGCCCATCGGGATCTGAAGCCCCAGAACATTCTGGTCGATACGAAGGGTCAGGCCTATATCGCCGATTTCGGTCTGGCCAGGGGGCAGGGGCAAAGCGGAGTCAGTCTTACGGGCGTGATTTTGGGGACGCCGGAATATATCTCCCCGGAACAATGGAAAGGGCAGCGGGGTGATTTTCGCTCCGATATCTACAGTCTGGGTGTCACTCTATACGAGATGGCCACCGGACGGCATCTGTTCCAGGCCGACAGCGAATTCGGTTATCTTCAGAAGCACCTGACCGAGACACCGGCCTTCGGTGTCCAGGACACGGTCCGCATTCCCGAGTATCTGCGGCGGGTGATCCTGCGTTGTCTCGAGAAGGATCCGGATGTTCGCTACCAGAGCGCCGACGAAGTGGAAAACGACTTGAAAGCCCAGAAGGCCTCTTCGGCTCCGTTGCGGTTGAAGCTGAAGAAAACGGTGAAGAAGACACTCAAGCCGCTGATGATTCTGGTGCTGCTCTCGGTTTTGTCCTTCGCGGTGTACCGCCTGCTCACTCCTTCCGGTTCATTCGAAGGACCGGAACGACTGCGTGTCGCCGTGCTGCCGTTCGAGAACCGTACCGGTGAGGAACGGCTGGCCTTCTGGAGCAATGCCCTGGCCGACCTCCTGACCACCGACCTCGGTCAGTCGAGATATTTGCAGCTGGTTCCCCAGGAACAGCTGCAGTCCCTTGCTACAGCGCAGAATAACCATCCGGAAAACGACGGGATTGCAAAGGAAGAATTCACACGCTTGTTCCGGCAGGTGGGGTGCGATTATCTTTTAACGGGTTATTATGAAAAGGAGCGGGAAACGGTGAGGGTGTCCGTTTCGGTCCGGCACTCCCGGGATGGAAAACCGGATCGAATCACTCAGGAAGGAAAGGGGGAAGAAAGCCTTTTCAGCATGATCGACACTCTGACGGACAGGGTGAAGCAGAACTTCAGAATTCCCAAGGAGGTCATCTTGAAGGACTACGAAAAGGACATCCGTCAGATCACCACTTCTTCCCTGGAGGCGCTCAAGGCCTATTCAACCGGGAAAGAGTATTATTATATGAGAAGGCCGGATGAAGCTCTGGCGGAGATGGAGAAGGCCATCGCCGCGGACAACGATTTTGCCATGGCCTACGCCTTTGCGGCCCGGCTGATGGCTGTTTCGGACGATCCCCGTTATGGTTGGTATTATCAGGAGGCTATTAAACGTCTCGATCGGGTATCGAGAAGGGAACGGTATATCATTGAAGGACAGTATCAGAATCACGTCAAAAGCAATTGGTCCGAAGCGATCAAATGCTATCGTGAACTGCTTCGGGATTATCCGGATGATGAGGAAGCCCTTCATGCCGTGG
>CAYMND010000600.1:0-1769 GCA_964391685.1 uncultured Clostridia bacterium
ACCGTTTCATGGCCAGCCTGGAGCAGAAGGCTCTGGCCGGCGGATCCAGCATCGTGTACGGAACAAAAGTCACCGGAATCGAACCGATCGAACAGGGCTACCGCCTGCACACCGACAGCGGAGACACCGTCACGAGTCGCCATGTAATCAACTGTGCCGGCCTTCAGGCCCATCAGCTTTCGGCCATGGCCGGAATCGACCCGCTAAGACACCGACTGATCCAGCACTGGTGCAAGGGGGTCTACTTCAAGACCAGCCGCCTTGGTTCCTATCCGTCCCTGATCTACCCGATTCCGCCCGCTGACGGCCAATCACTTGGAATCCACCTGACCGTCAATATCGCCGGAGAAGTCCGTTTCGGGCCGGACACCGAGTTCGTGGATTGCCTGGACTACCGGTTTCCGGAAAACCGCCGCGATGTTTTTTTCAAAGCGGTTTCACGTTATCTCGATCTCTCCCCGGAAGACCTTTCTCCCGACGACACCGGTATACGGGCCAAACTTCAGGGACCGGGCGAACCGTTTCGGGATTTTTACATCCGGGAAGAATCGAACAGGAACCGTCCCGGTTTCGTCAACTGTATCGGCATTGAATCCCCCGGGTTGACCAGTGCGTTGGCCATCGCCGGCCTGATCGGATCCATGTTGACCTGACAGGCTGAACTCATCTGTCCATCAGACGACCTTGAATCTTCCGACCACTTCTTCCAGCTCTCCTGCATTGCTCTCGATATTCCGGCCGGCGGCAGACAGGTCTTCAGCCAGCCTGGCATTCTGATTGATCACGCTGTCCAGCTGAGAAACCGCCAGGTTGATCTGATCGATGCCGGTTGTCTGCTCTTTCGAATGGGATGAAATAAACTCGACTTTTTCCACAATCTGCTGCATGTTGTTCATCAGCGAATTGAAGAAGATTTCGGTTTCCTTCACCAGTTTGGTCCCTTTTCGACTGGATTCGACGTTCCGGGTCACAATCTCCTGGATTGTCTTGGATGATTCGGCGGTTCTCTGTGCCAGATTTCGCACTTCGGATGCAACGACGGCAAAACCGCGACCGGCTTCCCCTGCCCTGGCCGCCTCGATAGCGGCATTGAGCGCCAGCAGGTTCGTTTGGAAGCTGATGTCATTGATTACGTTGATGATACCGTCAATTTTTGTGCTGGACTCATCGATTTCCTGCATGGTAACTGAAACGCTTTTAATCAAAGCGTTCTTTTCGACCACATCCCGGTTGAAGGTGTTCAAATTGGAGCTCACTTCCGCGGCGTTCTCGCTGTTCTCCCTGACCAGATTGGTGAACATTTCCAGTGTCGTCGAGGTCTCCGTTATCGAGGCCGCCTGCTCGTTGGTCCTCTGCGACAAATCGCCCGTGGCCCTGGCCAGGTTGATGGATTCTTCTCTAAGTCGGTCGGAATTGTCTTTGATGATGCGGATCAGGTTCTTCATTTTTTCCGTGAACTCGTTGAAACCGATGGTGATTTGACCGATTTCATCTTTTCCTGGGACATCCAGATGCTGTGTCAAATCAGCGTCTCCCGAAGCCAGATCCTTGATTTTCACCATGATTTTCTGAGCGGGAAGAACCAATAATCTCCTGGCGACCAGCCGGATAGTGAAAAAAGAAAGAACGAGGACCAAACCGAAAAGGGACAGTAAATAAACGATATTGCGCCCGGATATGGCCCGCTGCTGATCCAGCAGCCGGTTGACTTCTTCAGTCAGTTTTTTCGACATGGCTTCGAAGCGTTTGAGCAGTTCACGTTGAACGTT
>CAYMND010000601.1:0-1760 GCA_964391685.1 uncultured Clostridia bacterium
AAGCGGGCTACCAGCGGGTGGAAGCCATTCTCGACGTGGCCTGCCATGCCGAGCTGAACAAGCACCAGGGGCTCGATCTGTCTCTGAACGGCAAGGTGGAGTTCCGCGATGTTGGATTTGCCTACCGGGAGGGGGAAGCCGTGCTGAAAGGAATCTCCTTTCTGGTGAATCCCGGAGAAGTGGTGGCCCTGGTGGGCTCCAGCGGCGCCGGAAAATCGACCCTGGTCAACCTGATGCTGCGGTTCTACGACAACGACGAAGGCATGATCCGGTTCGATGACCGCCCGCAGCGGGACTACTCCCTGCATGCCCTGCGCCGATCCATCGGGCTGGTGACCCAGGAAGTCTTCCTCTTCAACGATACGGTGCGCAACAACATCGCCTACGGTTCGGATTTCGACGAGCGGCAGATCGTGCGGGCCGCGGAGATCGCCCGGGCGGCGGAATTCATCGACGCCCTGCCTCAGAAATACGACACCCTGGTGGGGGAGCGGGGGGTGTTTCTCTCCGGCGGACAGCGGCAGCGGATCTCCATCGCCCGAGCCGTTCTGAAAGCCCCGCCCATTCTGGTTTTTGACGAGGCCACCTCATCACTGGACAGCGAATCGGAACGTCTGATTCAGGAAGCCATGAACGAGCTGATCCAGGGACGCACCACCTTCATCATCGCCCACCGTCTGTCCACCATCGTCAACTCCGACCGCATCCTGGTGCTCCAGGACGGGCGGGTGGTGGAGAACGGACGGCACGCGGAACTGCTGGCCCGGAAGGGAATCTACCACGGTCTCTACCATTTGCAATTCCCCGATATGGGAATTATAATGTGATCCATGATCAGCATGACCGGATACGCCCAGGGGCGCTTTACATTTGAGAATTTCACTCTGTTCGTCTCCATCAAGTCCCTCAACCACCGCTACCTGGAGATCGGTTACAAGGGGAACGGCCCCAGCGCCGAGATCGAGAAGATTTTCCGCAGCCTGATCAAGGGCCGCATTCATCGAGGCAAGGTGGAAGTGAGCCTGAATCTGTTCGAGTACGATCAGAACAACTGGGACATCCAGCTGAACGAATCCCTGCTCGAAGCCATCATCGCCAAGTTCGACCGCTTCCAGGCCCGTCACCCCGGACTCACCCTGTCCCTCGACTCCTTTCTGCGCATTCCCATGGTCTTTCACCTCGAAACCATCAGCGACACCCTTCCGGACCAGATGATCCGGCAGATCACCGAATCCCTGAAGGAAGTCGTCGAACGCTTCCTGGTGAGCCGCAGGGAAGAGGGCAGACTGATCGGGGAGGAGATCCGCGATTCCCTGGCCCTCATCGACGGGCACATGGATCTGATCACGCAGCAGGCCAGGGATGTGGAGGATCATCTGCTGCAGCACTACCGGGAACGGATCCGGGCCCTGGTCGGCGAAACCGATCTGGACGAGCGGCGCATCGCCCAGGAAGCGGCCATCGCCGCGGACCGCAGCTGCATCGCCGAGGAACTCAGCCGGTTGTCCGCCCACAGCGAACGGATGAGGCGGCTCTGCGGTGAAGAGAGTGAATTTATCGGCCGGGAAGCGGATTTCCTGGCCCAGGAACTGCTTCGGGAGACCCACACCATCGCCGCCAAGACGAGCTCGCTGGATGTGCACCGGACCGTCATGCAGATCCGGCGCCAGGTGGAGAAAATCAAGCAGCAGGTGCAGAATGTCGAGTAGCAGGATGTTCGTGAATATAGGCTTCGGCAACAGTGTCGAACGCAGCGAGAT
>CAYMND010000602.1:0-1758 GCA_964391685.1 uncultured Clostridia bacterium
CCTCTCTTCTTCAGGGCTTCGACGATCTGATTGGATTCATCGATGTTGACTCGCGGGTCTTTCGCTCCCTGGGCTACAAACAGCGGGCAACGGATCTTGTCGACGTGAAAGACCGGTGAGGCCGATTTCATGAGTTCCTGGTCCTTTTCGGGATTGCCGACCATTTCGTACATCATTTCCAGCAATGGTTTCCAGTACGGAGGAATGGTTTTCATGAAGGTGAAGAGATTGGAGACACCGACATAGTCCACGGCGCAGGCGTAGAGCTCCGGTGTGAAGGTGATGCCGGCCAGGGTGGCGTAGCCGCCGTAGCTGCCGCCGTAGATGGCGATGCGCTTGGGATCGGCAATACCTTGACCGATCAGCCACTTCACGCCGTCGCTGATATCGTCCTGCATGGTTTTTCCCCACTGTTTGAAGGAGGCTTCCCAGAATTTGCGTCCGTAGCCGGTGGAGCCGCGGAAATTCATCTGCAACACAGCGTAACCGCGATTGGCCAGGAACTGCACTTCCGGATTGTATCCCCAGGAGTCTCGGTACCAGGGACCGCCGTGGGGATTGATGATCACCGGAAGGTTTTTGGCCTCGCGACCCAAAGGTAGGGTCAGGTATCCGTGGATGGTCAGCCCGTCGCGGCTCTCGTACTGGATGGGTTTCATTTCGCAGAGTTTGTTTTCATCCAGCCAGGGGTAGGGGTTGCCCAGTTCGGTCAGCTTGTCGCCGTTGGTTTCGTAGAGATAGATCTTGGACGGGTTACGGTCACTGTAGGCCACTACGATTAAAACCGTCTCATCGAGATTGGTGCTGGTCAGGGCCAGGTCGGTTCCGGGCAGTTTTTCTTTCAGGGTATTGTAAATGGCTTCGAATTGCGGGTCGAGAATCTTGTACTCTCTTTTCCAGGTTGTCCAGGAAATGGCGGTCAGCACTTTACGCTTGTGTGAGTAGCTCATGGTGCTGACGTCGACCTCGGGGTGTTCGAAGATGACCTTGCTCTCCTTCGCCGCCGCCAGGTCGAATTCCACCACGGCGGTTTTATCCCGGCCCAGGTTGGACAGGGCGTAGATGTTCTGGTTGTCGAAGGTGAAAAAGAGCGGGTTCAGGGTCTCCTTGAATGTGGTGGTCAGGATGGTCTTGAACGGCTGGTCCTCGTTGTCACGGTATAGCAGGGAGGAGTTGACTCCGTCGGTGGTGGTGGCGATCCGGATTTTGCCCAGATGATCGGTGACCCAGCCCATGATGTTGCCGGGGTTTTCGGCCACGAGCTTCATCTCGCCACTGGTGATGTCGATTCGATACACGTCGAAGACTTGCGGATTTCGCTTGTTGAGGCCGATCAGCATCTCCTTCGGATTGTCGGTGAGGTCGTCGATGATTCTGGCCCGAACGTTATCGAAGGGCGTCAGATCTTTGAGGCTCTTGCCACCCCGGTCGACCACCACCAGATGAAAGTTTTCGTCTCCCTTGAAATCTTTCACGTATACCAAGTAATCGTCTCCCTTCCAGAAGTAACCGGCCATGTCCCGGGCCGTTTCACTGGTGATGCGGACGGCTTCGCCGCCGGCGGTGGGGCGGACGAAAATATTGAGGCGGTTTTCCCAGGGTTGCAGGAAAGCCAGGTATTGTCCGTTGGGTGAAAGACTGAATCCGGCCTTTTCCGGGTTGCGGAAGAAATCGCGCAGCGGAATCAGATCGGCGGAGGCCAGAGCTCCGCACAACAGAATGACCGAAAGAATAAGCACCGTTTTTTTCATGTTCATC
>CAYMND010000603.1:0-1748 GCA_964391685.1 uncultured Clostridia bacterium
CGATGCATAATGGCATTTCGGACGGCATCCATGTCGCGGTATACATCTTCGGCTCCTATCAGCGCTGTCCGGACAGCATGCACAAAGGGTGCGGCCCATTGCGTGCTGAATCCGGCGCCCCCATCCTTTTGATCCCTGGTAAGATAAGGGTTATTCTGAAGATCCTCGGCGATAGTGAAAGCTTGGAGATTGTATTTCCTGATCTCCCTGTTTACCCACTGCATCAGATTCCAGCCGTCGGGTAGGTCGCTCTGCGAATCATCATTATGTCCATACACATTGCGGATGAAGGCGGTCATATCCCAGCGCAGGCCGTCAATTCCATACTCTCGAAACCACATTAGGGCGTTGTCCCGAATATACTCCCGTACTTCTTTGCGCCCGTAGTCGGGTCGAGTCTCTCCCCACGGTGTTGTTGCACGCCAGTCATTGTAGAAGTAGATACCTCCTCTGTCGTTTTCGCTCCAGCCATCGAACTGCCATAGATCAAGGTCGTTGGGACCGAGGTGGTTATAAACGACATCCACAATGACAGCGATTCCAAGTCTGTGGGCTTCATCGACAAATTCCTTGAAAGTGCGTGACGCACCATATTCGCTTTCCACTGCAAAAATGTTGGATGGATTGTATCCCCAGGAATATCCACCGGCAAACTCGGCAAGTGGCATGACTTCCACGACATTGATCCCCAGTTCCTTGAGATAAGTGAGACGATCTATGGCTCCTTCAAGGTTGCCGGGGCCAGGTTCTGCGCCCTGCTTCCCAAAAGTCCCGATGTGAAGCTCATAGATCACCATTTCATTGTGAGCAGGAGGATTGAACTCTTCTCCCTTTTTTGTGTCATAGGGCTTTATAATAATCGAATTGCCTGCTGAACTGGTTACCCGGCGTGCATAGGGATCGATTCGGAGGTATTCATTGCCCGCGTTAACGATTCGATATCGGTACTCGTCACCGTGCTTTGCCTTGGGAATATCTATTGACCACCAGCCATCCGGCTTCCTGTTCATTCGGTGTGTTTCTTTGTCCCAGTTGTTGAAAGTACCGATGACAAAAACATCGTCGGCATTGGGTGCCCAAACGACAAATCGGTATCCTTCTTTATAGGGAGTGGAACCTCTTCGATTGGAATAGCTCATATTGGGTCTCCTGAACCAACGTTTAAAATCACCCGGCGCGTTTACGCGGTCGGTGTGAAGTGGGGGTGTTCGCCATCTCTCTTTTTATTTTTTCTTCAGATACAGTTTAAGGACCTTGTAGTAGTTTTCATGAACTCCGATCATGATGAGCTCGAGCCCATCTGAAATCAGACGATATGCCAGGAGATATTGAGTTGTCTTGATTTTGAATTTATGGACGAAGATTCCTTTTAGATCTCCTCTTTTCTCCTGCCCGAGTGATGGATCCTGAATGATTGTTCTGATTGCATTATCCAATTCTTTTTTTTCTGCAGGAGTGAGCTTTTTGACTTTTTTCTCGAAGGATAGTGATTGATAGATCTTCATTTGGAATCAACCGAATTGATATTCCGTTTTTTGTCCGCTTTCCAATTCCTCGATTCCAATAAGAATTTCTTTGATCAAATCATAGGTCAAGTCCGGATTTTCTTCCGCAATTTTCCCAATCCTGGCCCAATGCTCGATTTGTCCGGTTATTGATCTATGCTCCACTTTGCTCATTTTCTTGGCTTCGAAAACCAATTCATCAGATATTCTGACCGCAGTCGGCATTTTGCCACCTCATTTTCT
>CAYMND010000604.1:0-1747 GCA_964391685.1 uncultured Clostridia bacterium
CAGCTGAAGCTGCAGATAAGATCGAAACATGAAGGATTTATCGGAAAAGAAATATCGGCCGTTGCCGAAGAGGTTCAGTTCCTCCCCCCGCCATTCGAGGTTCCTGACCCTCAAGGTGTCTGACAGAAGCTTGATCTCCAGCTTCAGCTGCCCGAGAAGTCGTATCCGGTCCCCTGAAAGAGGCAACATCAGCAAAGCATGAGGCACCGTGATCTTGAGGAACCCCCCCCCCTGCTGAGTGACCGATTCGATTTCGATGCTGTCAGCGGACACCTCGGTTTTCGACGACTTGTCCCGCCACCCGAGGTTGCCCTTTACCACGTTCAGGCGGCGCAGGTACACGGGCTTTTTTTCTGACGGCTGAGATGTGGACTGCAGCCGGTCCAGCAGACCTTCGTCCATCTTCAGCCGTGGGCTGACGGCCACAACGTCGACTGGTTTCTTGTAGGTGAGCAGCGCCCATACCGGCATCGACACGGTCAACTCTTCGCAGGACAGGCGGGTCAAACCGGGTATCTCGACATCCTCGAGATTCTCCAGTTTCAGTGCCAGGGGAAAGTATCCGACCCCAACCTGGCCGAAACGGATGGACGGTCCCAACCGGTTGACGATGATTTTATAAGCTGCAAAACGGATCCCCAGATGAAGGCCGATCAGCAGGAAAAGTATAAAAAAAAACCGATCAGTCTTCTGCGAAACCGCTTCATCGCATCTCTATTTGCTGACTTTCTGCCAGTCCTTTAGAAACTTTTCCATACCCAGGTCAGTCAGGGGGTGGTGCAACAGCTTTTCCAATGTCGAGAAGGGGATGGTGGCGATATCGGCTCCGATCTCCGCCGCCTGAACGAAATGAAGCGGGTGACGGACCGAGGCCACGATCACCTCGGTATCGATTCCGTAGTTGTTGTAGATATTGACGATGGAATCCACCAGCTCCATGCCGTCCCCGGAGATATCGTCGACCCGGCCGACGAAAGGTGAGACATAGGTCGCCCCGGCCTTGGCCGCCAGGAGTGCCTGGGATGCAGAAAAAATCAGGGTGACGTTGGTCTTGATTCCTTCATCGAACAGGGTTTTCACCACCCGAAGACCATCCAGGTTGATGGGAACCTTGATCACCACATTCTCGCCGATTTTCGCGTAATCCCGGGCCTGGGCCACCATCCCTTCCACACTGGCGTCAGTGACTTCCACCGACACGGGGCCGGGAACCAGGGAGACGATCTCCTCCACCAGCGGCCGGAATGAGCGCCCGGTCTGGGCCACCAAGCTGGGATTGGTGGTCACGCCGTCCACCACACCGTAGGAAAGGGCATCCTTTATCTGTTTCACATCCGCGGTATCAAGAAAAATTTTCATCGGTCCAGAACCTCCAACATATTGTTACTTCATGATTATATCAGATAGAAGAGAATTTTCACAATGGGCGTACAGACTGCGATGAATTGACTTTACCATCCGCCTGTGCTTCAATCAGCCCATCTCCTTCCGAAAATGATGCTGGGCTATTTGATGGCTGAAACTGCTGTACAACCGAGTATCACGACGACCGACATGGTGCTTACCGGCGAAACGCTGGTGCCCGAGCAAAAAGAGGCCTTCTCCCGCCTGATCAACTGGCAGCCGGGGCAACTCCTGCTGATCCACGATCGCTACCGCATCGAACGCTACCTGGGAAGAGGGGGCTTCGGCCTGGTTTTCGCCGCTTACGACGAACGGGAAGAAATCACCGTGGCCGTCAAGTTCA
>CAYMND010000605.1:0-1740 GCA_964391685.1 uncultured Clostridia bacterium
AGGGCTCTTGACCCGGGTGACCATCGACAGTGACAACCGGGTCACTGAAACCAATGAAAACAACAACCGGTTGGAGACCCGAATTGCTGTGTTGGATCTCAGCTGCGGTATGCCGAGAAACGAGCTGCAGTTGAGCCGGCTGTACATGCAGGGAGGGGACGATTATAAGATCCGTTTCAAGATCCATGTACGCCACAATCTGGGGCGGACACTGAATAATGTCAGAGTGCATTACGAGCTGCGGGACAGCAGCGGAGGTTTCATGCGCGGCGGGAATGCCGTCGGAAATTTCACCTTTGAAACGATTGCCAACGGAGAGGACAAGGTGAAGACAATCGAGATCCTGTGCGGAAAGGAGGGGCGGCGCAATGCGCATTACCCGCGTCTGAGAGAAGGCGGACACTACAGCCTCTTTGCCGAAATCACCAATCCTCAGAGTGAAATGTTCGATATCCGAACCAACAACAACCGATGCAGCATCAGTTTTACTGTCGGAGACTGATTCCTTATTCTATTTGATTGTTTTCAAGGGAAAAATGTTGCGGAAACCGGTGCCGGGAATGATCCGGCACCGGCGAATTCTGCTGTCGGAAGTTGATGCGGTTTCCGCCTTGCCAGAACCGGCCGACCGGTGTACCCTATTAGGAAAAAGAGGGACTGTATGAATATTGACAAGGTGGTTGATGATCTCAAGAAATTGCCCGGATTCGCCGAGAAGGTGGGCATGGTGCTGGTTCACAACGGTACGGTACGGGAGATTTCGCGGCAGTCTTCGAGCAAGATCAAATTTATAGACGTCAATCCGGATTACAAGAAGATGGACGCCATCTGTCGCGAACTGGAAGAGCGGGATGGAATTTTTCGCATTGTGGCCGAAGCCCGCTCGGGGCGGCTGATGCCTGGTGACGACCTGCTGCTGCTGGTGGTTGCCGGGAATTACCGAGAGAACGTTCTGGCCGCAATGACGGAACTGCTGGACCGGGTGAAGAGCGAGGCCATCCGCAAACAGGAGACCGGGGCGTGAACTTTGATGAACTGGTGAAGAAACGCCAGAGTTGTCGCCGCTTTTCAGATCGCCCGGTACCCCGGAACCTGATCGACCGTTGCCTCGAGGCCGCCCGGCTGGCCCCTTCGGCCTGCAACGCCCAGCCCTGGTCCTTTGTTGTCCTGGACCGGGAACCGGACAAGCGTCGTATCCTCGAAGCAGCCACCGGCGGAGTCTACAAAATCAGCGCCTTCATCCGGGAAGCCCCCTGTGTCATTGTGGTCCGGACCGAGCGGTCCGTTTTCGCCGCCAGAATGGGGGGCATGATGCGGGGGATCCAGTACAGTCTGGTGGACATCGGCATCGCCTGCGAACATCTCGTTTTGCAGGCCGCCGAACTGGGGATCGATTCCTGCTGGATCGGCTGGTTCGATGAGAAGGGCTTGAAGAAGGCCATGGGGTTCCGGCGTTCCGATCACATTGACATCATTCTGGCGCTGGGCTATCGCCGCCCCGAAGTAGAGGATCGGGATAAAATCCGCCGATCGTTGACCGACGTCCGCCGTTACTTTTCGGACTGAGACATCGGTAGGGAACCCGGCAGCCCCAGGATTGGCCGCGTAAAAATTTCTTCGATTGGGGCTTGCAGCTTTTCCCCTGATTCGTAAGATGATATTGGATCCGTCCAATCGAGGTGCTGTTCATGGAAAAGAAAATCCGCGTCGACCGAAACAGTTCCGTTCCCATCCACCAGC
>CAYMND010000606.1:0-1721 GCA_964391685.1 uncultured Clostridia bacterium
CCCGGCCCAATGAGCATCGGATGAGGCCTCTGATCTCCTCCGGAGACATTTCGATTTCGACCACCTGGTTGTTGAAGGGATCCAGAGTATAAATATCCTTGAAAGTGATTGACTTCGGCAGTCTCCCCATGCGGATGCCGCCGTTGTTCTGAAAGGCAAAGTCCAGACCGTGAACACGCCGGATTGCATCGGTCATCAGACTGCCCAGGGCATCCTTTCCACTGATTTCTATGGGTGCTTCGGCAAAAACCTTGGCAAACGCGGGATTGCGGTTGAACTTCTCCGTCATTTCACGAAACGATGCCACTTCACCGGTGTGGGCACGCACATCGATGAGTTCACCTTTCTTTTCGATCAGGCGACCGTCCTGCAGGCGCAGATCCACCCGCCCGAGGTATCGGACATCGGAACCGGCCTGAGCGATCAGCACCCCGTTGACCAATACAGCCGGATTGATCCGGGTGTGGGAATGTCCGCCGATAATCAGGTCCAGCTCCGGCATCGATTCAGCCAGTTTCTCGTCCTGATCGGCACCAATATGGGTCAATCCGATCAGAACATGGTTTTTCTGGCGAAGCTTCCGGAATTCCAGTGCTTTCTTCAATGGATCTTCGAACCGAAGTCCCTTGACCTTGTCAGGATGACATGCGGGTATCCCGCTTTCCGGTTCTGTTTCGATCACTCCAAATACAGCAATCCGGCTTCCTTTCCTCGTTCTGATCACCGTTGACGGCTTCAGCTGTGGGAAACGCCCCGCCGGCACAATGATGTTGGCGGAAAGGAGAGTGAACTCGGCTCTGGCTGCGAATTTGCACAGACTATCGAAACCGTAATCGAATTCGTGATTTCCGACACACATCAGATCAACGTCCAGTCGGTTGAGAAGCTGAAGAATCGGTTCACCCGGAGGATCGAACTGATCAATGACCGGGTTTCCGGTAAAGTTGTCTCCTGCCGAGAAAACGTACACTTCCGCACCGCTTTTTCGCTCGGTTTCGATGATATCCGCAACTTTCGCGAAGTTGTCGATTTTTCCGTGAACATCATTGAAATGGAAGATAACGATTCTTTCTTCAACCGGGGTTCCGGATAACGCGGTACTTGTCAGCAGAAAAATACATGAAAAAAAAGCCAGAGCCGCAAAACATCTGAAGCGAATGAATTCTCGTTTTCTCATGTGCAGCACTCCGGTTTCTGTATGCTTTCGACGAACAGTTCCTCTCCGCCTCGCAATTCGCCATCGAGTTCCAGTTCGTTTCCACGATGATCGCAGACTTTTTTCTCATGGATCTCGACCAGTTTGAACTCTTTCTTGGAAAACCTGCGAAGGACATCGCTGACTGTAGCCCCCGAAAAAACCTCAACTTCCTGACCGTTCACACTTACTTTCATTTGGGACTCCACCCCGGATTTCCGGGAAAAATTTCATTTTATGAGAGTGCTCCAACATTGTCAAGAAAATAAGTTCTTATACATAGAATCCCGAAAAACCTATTTATTATCGAGTTAAACACGTTTTCGAACTTCTCTGGTCTCCGAACATCGATTTGCATTCTTTTGACTGCTGAATTAAAATTCCCGATTATGCCTGATATAGAATTACGGTGAAAGAACATGGATGACCGGAAAGACGATCTCCTGACGGCGGCCAGAATGGCCAGAGAAAAGGCTTACGCTCCTTATTCAGATTTCCGTGTAGGTGCTGCGGTTCTCAGCTCCAA
>CAYMND010000607.1:0-1682 GCA_964391685.1 uncultured Clostridia bacterium
ATCAAGACTGCCATCTGCATGCATGGGGGTAACGATGGCGACGATGGATCCGGTCGGGGACGGTGCACAACAGTACAACAATCCGGTGACTGAGCGTCACCGACGCGGTACAATTGGTTGAAAACGAAAAATCCGGACCAAAAGGAGAATATTTTCATGAACACACTTCGCCCCTTGACCTGTATCGTCTTGGCGCTGATCTGTTTCGCCGGATTCCTGAACGCCCAGGATGAAGATCTGGCCCGACTCTTTTCCGACAGGAAGCTGACCGGAACCCTGATCATCGAGTCCCTCGACGGAAAGACCACCTACCGGCACAATCCCGAGCGATCCGAAGAACGATTCATTCCGGCCTCCACCTTCAAGATCCCCAACACCCTCATCGCCCTGGACGCCGGCGCCTTGAAAGACGAGAACGAAGTCATCAAATGGGACGGCCAGAAGCGGTTTTTGCCGGACTGGAACCGGGATCATGCCCTGCCCTCCGCCTTCCAGGTTTCCTGCGTCTGGTTTTACCAGGAACTGGCCCGGCGCGTCGGCGACAAGCCCTATTTGAAATATCTGAAGGAGATGCAGTACGGCAACATGCTCACCGGGCCCAATGTGGACACCTTCTGGCTGGACGGAGAGATCCGCATATCGGCCCGGGAGCAGGTGAACTTCCTGCGCCGCCTGGTGAACAGCGATCTCCCCTTCCAGCAAAAGCATATCGATCTGCTGAAAAAGATCATGATCAACGAAGAAACTCCGGAGTATATTCTGAGGGCCAAGACCGGCTGGGCCGTACGGACGGGGACCCAGATCGGCTGGTTCGTGGGCTGGCTGGAGCGGAAAAGCGGCGAAGTCTGGCTGTTCGCCCTCAACTTCGACAGCGAGTACGACAAGGACAAGGGCGCCCGCAAGGAGATCGCCATCGACGCCCTGAGGTTGAAAGGCCTGCTCGAATAATAATCTCGAATCAATACAACATGCGGCAGGGGATGCCGGCCCGCAGGAACGCGGCTCTCAACTGTTCGCCCTTCTCCCGGTAGAAATGTCCGTCCCGGGCCCACTCCAGCCCGTACTTCCGATAGATCCGGTCGGCGTGGCCGTAATTGTCCCGGTCGATGAGGATCTCATCCACCATTCCCGTAAGACGTTCGGCGAGCCCGTCAACGCCCGGCAGCAACGGTGCCAGCATGGCGAAAGTCCGGATTCCCGCATCATGGAGAACCTTCAGGGCATCGAGGCGTTGCGAAATCGGCGGGGCACCCGGTTCGAAAATCTCCCGGATCTTCTCGTCCAGGGTGGTGACGGTGAAGCCCACCCGGGCACCGGGCATGCGCCTGAGGATGTTCAGGTCCCGCAGAACCAGGGGGGACTTGGTCTGAACCGAGACCGGCCAGCCGTGATCGGCCAGGATCGCCAGGCAGCGACCGGTGAGATTGTACTCCCGCTCCAGCGGCTGGTAGGCGTCGCAGACCCCGCTGATCCAGACGGTTCCCTTTCTCTTCCGTTCCACTTCCCGCCACAGCAGGTCGACGGCGTTGACCTTGACGTCGACGAAGCTTCCCCAGGGCTCGAGATGGCCGGTAAAGCGCTTCATGAAACGGGCGTAGCAGTAGGCGCAGTTGTGACCGCAGCCCACGTAGGCGTTGAGAGTCCAGTCGTGAATGCGGGACTTGGACAGGATGGCCTTGGCC
>CAYMND010000608.1:0-1677 GCA_964391685.1 uncultured Clostridia bacterium
GGGATGATGCGCTTGGCCGGGTTGACGGAGGGTCCTCCGATCTCGATCATGTTTTCGCTCAGAGCCGGGCCGTTGTCACGAGGCTTTCCGCCGCCGTCGAAAATCCGTCCCATCAGGTTTTCGGAAAAGGACACCTGCATGGGATGTCCGAGGAAACGGACCTGGTCCCCTGTCGAAATGCCTCTGCTGCCGGCGTAGACCTGTAAAGACACCTTGTCTTCAAAGAGCCGGATGACTTCGGCCAAGGAAGATCCGTGTGCGGAGTTGACGATCGCCAGCTCTCCGTAGCGGACATCGCTGGCGGTGACGGTGATGACATTGCCGGCTATCGCTTCGATTCTACTGTAAACCTTTTTCATACTGGCTTCCTTTAATTATTTTCTGTCTTCGAGAGCATTCCAGATTTTGAGACCCTTCTCTTCCGTTCCGGCCTGTCGGGATTTCAGAAAGGATTTGATCTCCTGCTCCAGACGACTGAAGTCGTCTCCCTTCCATTCAGCGCCGTTGTAATCGCGGAACTTCTGTCGTATCTGATTGAAAAAAGAGCGTGCCGTTTCCTTGCTGTCAAAGTCGAAATGGGAAATGAGAACGGAAAAAAGCAATGCGAAAACGTGCTGTTGTCTCTCGGTTGAAACGGCTGCATCAACCGGATCGAAAGAGTTCTGCTGTAAATATACGGAATCGATGAATTCGCTCTTCAGGTAGATTTCATAATCGTCCAGGGAGGTGCCTTCTTCCCCGACGACCTTCATCATCTGATTCACTTCGTTGCCTCGGAAGAGGATGTCGCGGGCGTATTCGGTGGCGGAAGTGTTGATCAGTCCACTGTACTTGCTCCAGCTTTCCAGAGGATGGATCGCCGGGTATTTCCGGGCATCGGAACGTTCCCGGGAAAGCCCGTGAAATGCTCCGACAACTTTCAGTGTAGACTGGGTCACAGGTTCGTCGAAATTGCCTCCGGCTGGACTGACTGTGCCGCCGATGGTTACCGATCCGGTATTGCCGTCGCGCAGCCGTACCAGTCCGGCCCGTTCGTAGAAACTGGCGATAACCGATTCGAGATAGGCCGGGAAAGCTTCTTCTCCCGGGATCTCCTCCAGTCGTCCGGACATTTCCCGTAACGCCTGGGCCCAACGGGAGGTTGAATCGGCCAGCAATAGGATGTGCAAGCCCATCTGGCGGTAGTATTCCGCAAGAGTGATTGCCGTATATACCGAAGCTTCGCGGGCGGCAACCGGCATGGAACTGGTGTTGCAGATGATGATGGTTCTTTCCATCAGCGACTTGCCGGTCTTGGGGTCGGTCAATTCGGGAAATTCCTTGAGGGTTTCGACCACTTCGCCGGCTCGTTCGCCGCAGGCGGCGATAATGACGATGTCGATTTCCGCATTGCGGCTGGTAACCTGCTGCAGAACCGTTTTTCCTGCTCCGAAGGGGCCGGGGATGCAATAGGTGCCTCCTCGGGCGACCGGGAGGAATGTGTCGATGATGCGGACTTTGGTGACCATCGGTTCGCTGGGGCGCAGCCGTTCGCGATAACAGGTGATGGGGCGTTTCACAGGCCAGTTGAAGCTCATGGTAACGGTTAAGCGGTTGCCCTTTTCATCTTCTAGTTCTGCAATGGTATCGGTGATGCGGTAACTTCCGGCTTCAGAGATGCTGATGACTTTCATGGCA
>CAYMND010000609.1:0-1669 GCA_964391685.1 uncultured Clostridia bacterium
CATCATCTCTCTGGTTTTTGTGGCCATGGGGCTGAGTATGGCCGGTCTGTTCGACATTCCGGTTCCCGCGGCCATCGCCGCCAAGGCCCAGGGAGGCGCCCGACGCAATCAGTGGCTTGGAGCCATGATCGTCGGTGCGGTTTCCGGATTCATCGCCGCTCCCTGCGCCGGTCCGGTGGTCATCGCTCTGGTGACCTTCATCAGTCAGACCGGGGATCTGCTCATGGGCTTCGGACTCATGTTCTCGTTCGCTCTGGGCATGGGCATCATCTTTCTCCTGGTGGGAACTTTTTCCGGTCTGGTATCCACACTGCCTCAGGGGGGAGGCTGGATGGAGAAGGTCAAACTTTTCTTTGCCCTGCTGCTGATCGGTGCCGGGATCTATTTCATCGGTGTGGTGACTCCGGTCTGGATCTCGACCCTGCTATGGGGAGCATTTCTCATCGGCTTTTCCGTGCTGTCCGGAGTTCTGGGGCCTATGCCCGAAGAAATGCCCGGACGTTTCGGTCGGCTCGTTCTGGTGTTGATCCTTCTGTTCGGTGCTTTTCTCTTTTTCGACGGCTTGCAGGTCTGGAGGCACGGGGAGAGTGAATCAAGCTCCGTTGCTTCGACATCCACCTCTCCCTCCCTGCCCTGGCAAAGGGATGTCGACCGGGCGGTCGCCCTGGCACGGGAACAGGGGAAAAAGCTCATGGTCGATGCCTACGCCGATTGGTGCACAGCCTGTAAAGAACTCGACCACAAGACCTTCAGCGATCCTTCGGTACAGAAACGACTGCAGGAAGCGGTGCTGCTGAAGCTGGACCTGACGGAGGACAGCGAGATCACCCGGGCCTTGCGAAAACGCTACCGTATTTTGGCCATGCCGACGGTCATCTTTTTCGACGGGGAAGAGAAAGAGCTGGGGCGATTTTCCGGGTTCAAGGAGCCGAAGGATTTCTTGGCTTTCCTGGATCAGTTGAAGACGGAGTGAAGCCGTATATTTAATCTTTATACGAAAAACTTGCAATTGAATCCGGGATGATGTATAAGGTGCTCTTTTCCAGAACAGGGGTGAGAAGATGCGTATCGTCACACGTCCCGATTTCGACGGCCTGGTAAGTGCCGTTCTGCTTCGAGATGTCCTGCAGATTGACGGCGGTATCCTCTGGGTGGAACCGAACGACATGCAGCAGCGGAAGGTGGAGGTGCTGCCCGGTGACATCATCGCCAATCTGGCATATCACCCCAATTGCCATCTCTGGTTCGATCATCACCTTTCCAATCGCATTGAAACCGCTTACTCCGGTCTGTTTGAAATCGCTCCTTCGGCGGCGGGATTGGTATACCGGTACTTCGAAGGCCGTTTCTCCCGGGATTTCAGAGAACTGGTCATTCAGACCGACCGCATCGATTCGGCCCGGCTGGGGCTGGAGGAAGTGCTCCATCCCGAGCGTTTTCCCTATGTTTGTCTTTCCATGACGGTTTTCGGAGGGGACGGCAACGACGAACAATACTGGAACCGGCTGGTGGATCTGCTGGGTCGTCAGGAGATCGGGGCGGTCATCGCCGATGATCCGGTGGCCGAGCGCTGTGAATGGGTGAAGAGGGAAAACAACCACTACAAGGAATTGCTGAAATTCTATACCCGGTTGACGGGGGATGTGGCCGTTACCGATTTTCGCAGTCT
>CAYMND010000610.1:0-1666 GCA_964391685.1 uncultured Clostridia bacterium
CGAGTCTCGGAGCCCGAATACAAGGGGCTTCTCGCTTCGCTGTCTCCCGGCGTCCTGGCGGATATGCGGCAGAGCTATGAAAACTGGCTCAAATACAAGTCCTGGCTCAGTGATTTCGGTCGCTCGGTGAATCACCTCTACCTGAAAACCCAGGGGATCAGAGAGGGAATCAAATCCTACAACCGCCTGCTGGTACTCTACACGGCGTACAAACGCGGGTAGGGAAATTGTTCCTGTTTGGGCCGATTGGCTGAAAATTCATTGTAATCGCGGATGTTGTGTGATATCTCGGTTCAATGCAAGGTTGCATCGGGAGAATCCGAAAATGATTCAGTGCTTTCGTTTTATGCTCGTTATGATCGCCGGATCGGCCTGCCTGTTCGGAGGGATGGTCTTTCCTTTGCCGGAACTGACCCAGCCGGTTTTCATGACTGTCGACGGAGATCGTCTGCTGGTGGTCCAGTCTGGGGAAAAGATGGTGTTCTCCTACGATCTCAATGGTGGGAGACTGGCCGCCTCATTCTGTAAAAAAGGCGAGGGACCGGGTGAAATGCGGCGGACTCCGTATCTTTCCGTAACGAAGGACGGATACGCTTTGTACTTCCGGGGAAAATTGAGTTGCTTCGCCCGTGACGGTCGATTTCTAAAGGAAGACAAGGTGGATCCTCTGTGGATGAGGCTGATCCCGCTCGGCAAGAAATTTCTTGCGGTCAAACGCCACTTCGAAACCAAAACGGTCACCAGCTTTCTGGAGTTTATCCTGGTGGATCCCGTTTTTGCGGAATTGAAATCCCTGTACAAGGGGAAATGGGACGTGAATTCGGGGACTGCCAGGGGTTTTGAATCCTTCAACATGGTCGGGCACTGCCTGGATGCACAGGTATGGAAGGGCAAAATCTTCATCGTCGACAGCTCCGACGGGTTTCGGCTGATGGTGTTCGATGCCGGCGACGGAAAGAAGCTGGTTGACCGAAGTCATCCGTTCGAGCGGCTGTCCATCGATAGAGAGTATCAAACCCGCCTGATCAACGTGTTCCGGATCGAAGAGGCGGAAGTATGGCCCATGGTGAAGAATGTGATGCATTTCTACGAATATTTCCCGGCTGTCCGGTCCATGATCGCCGGTGACGGCGGACTGTTCGTCACCACCTATCGATTGAAGGACAGTGGGCACGAAGTTCTGCGGCTGGCCGAGGACGGCTCCGTGTCCGATTCCGTCTTTCTGTCCCTTCCCTCCTGGAACATCATGCCCAAGTTCGGGGTAGCGGTCGACCTGTTCGCCATTCATCAAGGAATGGTGTACGAACTGATTGAGAACGACGAAACGGGCCTGTACGAACTGCATCGCTCGGCGATGCCCGGTCCCAACAGATGATTTGGGCTGTTCTGTCCCTTAGGCTCTTTTTTCCCTTAATTTCCCTGGCTTTTTAGATGTTCGTCGTTTCGAACAACGGAATCCGTTTGCCTGAATTATATGAATCAGGCAAGTTGAGTTGACATATTATTTGAATTAGGCAACAAGGGAATCAATCTGGTCGAGGAGTACTGATCCCTGTGTGACGAGTTTCCAAATTTCCAAGGTACGTCCCCTGGGGGCCAGTAACAAGCCCTAATCCCGGGTTAGGTGGCGGTAGCGGATGCGCTTCGGAATCAGGGCGTCTTCTCC
>CAYMND010000611.1:0-1656 GCA_964391685.1 uncultured Clostridia bacterium
GTATCATCCCCAGGAATATGATCCGTACCGGTATTCCCATGATCGACCTGTTCAACTCACTGGTTGAATCACAGAAGCTTCCGATCTTTTCCGTCTCCGGTGAGCCCTACAACCCCCTGCTGGCCCGAATCGCTCTGCAGGCGGAAGTCGACATGATCATTCTCGGCGGAATGGGCCTGAAATATGACGATTATCTCTTTTTCAAAGACACTCTGGAACAGGGCGGCGCGTTGAACCGCACTGTATTCTTCGTTCATACCGCCTCAGACCCCATCGTTGAATGCCTGCTCGTACCCGACATCTCCCTGGCCGTCGCCGAAGGCTTCGCCCTTCAGGGGAAAAAGGTCCTGGTCCTGCTTACCGACATGACCAACTTCTCCGATGCGTTGAAGGAAATTGCCATCACGATGGAACAGGTTCCTTCGAACCGCGGCTACCCGGGAGACCTGTACAGCCAGCTGGCGGCTCGATACGAAAAGGCGGTCGATTTTTCCGGAGCCGGATCCATTACCATCCTGGGAGTCACCACGATGCCCGGAGACGACGTCACTCATCCGGTACCCGACAACACCGGTTACATCACCGAAGGGCAATACTACCTGAAAAACAGTCGCATCGAACCTTTCGGTTCTCTCTCCCGGCTCAAGCAGCTGGTCAACAGCAGCACACGGGCGGACCACCGAGCCCTCATGGACGGAATGATCACTCTGTATGCCGCCTACAAGGAATCTCTGGAGAAAAAATCAATGGGATTCAAAATGACGGATTGGGACAACAAATTGTTGAAATACGGTGTCATTTTCGAACAGGAAATGATGGACCTTTCCGTAAATATCCCGCTGGAAAACGCGCTGGACAACGGCTGGAAAATTCTGGCCTCCTGTTTCTCACCGGAAGAAACCGGTCTGCGAACCGAACTGATCAAAAAGTTCTGGCCTGCCAAGACCACTGAAACGAATTAAAATGTCCGCCGTTAAGCTGACCAAAAACGAACTCAAAAAGCAAAAAGATTCCCTGAAACGCTATCGGCGTTATCTGCCGACCCTGATTCTTAAGAAACAGCAATTGCAGATGGTCATCCGGCAGCTTGAAAGCCGTCTGGCGGATGAAGTCAGCAAACGGCGGCAGCTGATCGACAGCGCCGCAGTCTGGATGGACTTGTTTACCGAAACATTTCCTTTCCAGGAATGGCTGAAGGTCAAGACCGTTCACACAGAATCGGCCAACGTAGCCGGCGTGGAAATTCCCGTATTCAAAGATATCGACTTCATCGTTTCCGGACACGACCTGTTTCTGACTCCTCCCTGGGTTGACGAAGCGCTTCTCTACCTCGCCAAACGATGCAGGCTCGATGTGGAGATCGGTTTTTTGAACCGGCAAGTGGCCCTTTTGGAAGCGGAATTGCGCGTCACCAGCCAACGGGTCAATTTATTCGAGAAAGTGAAGATTCCCCAGGCTGCCGAGAACATCCGCAAGATACAGATTTATTTGGGCGATCAGCAGACCGCTGCGGTGGTCAGAGGAAAGACGGCCAAGAAGAACCTGATAAGAAGGGTGGAAGCATCATGATTGTCCCGATGAAGAAAGCCACAATCGTCGCCCGCAGGGAGGAAAAGCAGGATTGCCTGCTCCAGCTTCGCAGTCTCGGTGTCCTGC
>CAYMND010000612.1:0-1648 GCA_964391685.1 uncultured Clostridia bacterium
GATGGAACGGACACTACGACCTGATCAAACTGGACCTTTCCAGTTCTGCAGCCCGGAAACACGTCCTCGATGCAGTACACTCCTGGATCGAAGAGTTCGACATCGACGGTCTGCGCCTGGATGCAGCCGATTGTCTTTCCCGGGATTTCATTGCCGAACTCTCCTTGTCCTGCCGGAAAATCAGACCTCATTTTCATCTCCTGGGCGAACTGGTTCACGGGGACTACCGCCAGTGGGTTTTCCCGGACAGTTTGGATTCCGCCACCAACTACGAAGCCTACAAGGGATTTTGGTCCAGCTTCAACGACGGCAATTTTTTCGAAATCGCCTGGACTCTGAACCGCCAGTTCGGACCAGCCGGCATCTACAAAAACATAAACCTCTTCAACTTCGTCGACAACCATGACGTCAACCGCATCGCCTCCACCCTCCAGAACACCGAATGGCTCGGTCCTCTGTACTGCCTGCTGTTCACCATGCCGGGCACACCATCCCTCTACTACGGGAGCGAATGGGGAATCACCGGAAAACGGCTTGCCAGCAGTGACGCCCCCCTTCGTCCAGCCCTCGAACTTCCCCCGAAAGATTCTCCGCCTCGATGGGATGAAAAGTCAACGCCCTTCATGAATCCCGGCATGCCGGAACTGATTTCGAAACTGGCCCGGATTCGTCGCCGAAACCCCGCTTTGAACCGGGGCGAATATCATCAGGTGTTCGTCTCTCACCGCCAGATGGGCTTCGCCCGCACCCTGCCCGACCAGATGGTATTGGTACTGCTCAATTCCGACTCCGTTGAGTGCCGGCCGGATGTTCTGAACATGCCCGCCTGGATGCGCAACGGTTCCAGCTTCCCCGTGAACCGCCTGCCTGCAACGCAACGATGGATCGATCTGCTGGATGAAAGCGAAGAGTTCGTCTCAACCGGCTCCAGCCTCCCGGTACGACTTCCACCCAACAGCGCCCGGATCCTGCTGGGCACCAGAATAACTTGATATACCTTCTGTAACGCTTTGACGAAAAATATGCAGCTTTTCATAAAACCATCACTCGCAGTCCTTCGTAATATCTATGAAAACGATATTCGACAATCAACTGATACAGCCACTGGCTTCAGGAGGTAAGACCATGTCAGCAAGCAGTTCCGACAATTCAATATCCGTTCTTCCCGCATGGGGAATCCGTTCCGTCTCGATTCAGGGTTTCCTGCTCGTCTGCGCATCGTTCCTGCTCCCCGCCCTGGCCCACCTGACCGGATTGCCGGTCCGCTACCTGCTGCCCATGCACTGGCCGGTGCTCCTGGTGGGGCTCTGCTACGGCTGGCGTTCGGGACTACTGGCCGGTCTGGCCGCCCCGGGCCTGAGCCACCTCATCTCCGGCATGCCCCTGCCCCACATCCTGCCGGCCATGACCATCGAACTGGGTGTGTACGGCTTCCTCTCCGGCCTGCTGCGCCAGAAATTCCACCTTGGCCAGACTTTGTCCACATCACTGACCGTGATCGGCGGCCGCATCGTCTTTCTGGCCGTCGTCCTGCTCACCGCCGCCGTTCCCGAATCCTTCGATGTCTACCTGTACGCGGCCATGCTGCCCGGATTGGTTGCGGCCGTCGTTCAGATCCTGGTCCTGCCCCCCGTGGCCCGTGCCCTGG
>CAYMND010000613.1:0-1643 GCA_964391685.1 uncultured Clostridia bacterium
TAGGCATCGGGATTTGTATAACTCTGAACGGCCACCACCCCGATGACTTCGTCGGCCAGCTTCAGTGGTGCTCCGAGCCATGAAAAAGCTTTTTCACCGATCAGAGAGATCTGTTTCAGTCTGATCATGCGGTTGATCATCCGTCTATCGGCCAGCAAGGGGGTTCCGCTGCGCACGACAAAGGAGGTGATGCCGTTTTCCAGATCCGCCACCTCTTCGGAAGAAACGACATCCGGGTTGTGTATATCAACAATATACGGGAAAGTGAACCGGCTGTCCGATCCGTGAAGCAGGGCGACATAAAAATTATCGGCTTCCATCAAAGTGGAAAGCTGTTGCTGGATCACCCTGAGCAGATCCTCGAGACGCTGAACTTCAGCTGTTGCCCTGAGGATATTGATGAAGATGAGTTGAATTCTGGACGAATCCGCCTTGCCTGCCTGTTGACATGCCAACTGTTCCCGAAGCAGCTGGTTTTCCGAACGGAGTGCCTGCATTTCCAATGTCAGTCTGTTGTTTTTTTTCATTCCAGATTATTCAGTTGCAAGATCAAATTAGACGTGGCGCTTTGCTTTTTCAAACCGTATGATACACCGCGTCATTGTCATGGTCAAGCACATTCCCCTCCAAGCTGATTGCCGTTATTTGACATTGCCGGGCCACTGCGGTATAACCGAGAAAAGCGGTTCCCTAGCAGAACCGGATAAACGGTGAAAAAGGTGCAGGACAGTAAAAAAGCACAGATATTGGTTGTTGACGACGAGGCGGGGATCAGACAGACATTGAAGGATTTCCTGACAGGACACGGCTTCGCAGTGTTGACCGCCGGAGAGGGCGAAGAGGCACTTTCCCTGTTTCAGACCTATCCGATTGATCTGGTCATCGCCGACATTCGCATGCCCGGCGAACTGAACGGGCTGATGCTCACCCGTCGCATCAAAGACCTGAACCCCAACACTCCGGTTATCGTCATCACCGGGTACGCCACCATCGATTACGCCGTTGAATCGATGAAAGCCGGTGCCATCGACTTCATCGCCAAGCCCCTGCGGATGAACCACACCCTTTTCGTCATCGAAAAAGCCCTGGAAACGCAGCGCCTGAGAGAACTGGCCGAAATGAGCGAATACTACAAGCGCCTTTCCAACATTGACGAAATGACAGGAATCTATAACTTCCGCTTTTTCATGCAGATGCTGCACAATGAAATGGAACGGCATACCCGGTATCCCGATCCTCTTTGTCTACTCATCGTGGACATCGACGACTTCAAGCAGATCAACGATAAATACGGACACCTTGTAGGAGACAGCGTACTGAGGAGGGTGGCCATCCTGCTGAAACGTTCGGTACGCGGATGCGACATCCTGGCTCGCTACGGCGGAGAGGAATTTTCCATTATACTCCCCGCCACCGCTCTCAAAGATGCCGTGATCGTCGCGGAACGCATCCGGTCAACCATCGCCGAACACCGGTTTCACCTTCCCGACGGTCTGATACTCGAACACATCACCGTCACCCTGGGGCTGGGTACATTCTCATCCGGAGACGCCGCCCCCGAATCCCTGATCAAAAAGGCGGATGACGCATTGTATCAGGGGAAAAAAAACGGGAAGAACCAGGTCCGGTTTGACTCCCGCCTC
>CAYMND010000614.1:0-1642 GCA_964391685.1 uncultured Clostridia bacterium
GAGATGAAGCAGATTGATGTCGAAGAGGATCAGGACAATATTCTTTTTTCGGGACTTTTCGGAGATTATTACCTGTTACAAGGTATGATGGCTCAAGCCAGGTCTCAGTATGAGAGAATGCTGAACAAAAATCTGGACGCTCAAGAAAATATTCTGGGAATCTGTAAAATTGCCAACACCTTGCTCCATGCCGGCAGGTTGAAGGAGGCTCGGGAATGGGTCGAGTCACCGGCTGTGAAAACGGATTTGATGAAAGGCCTCCAGTTTTATGAAGTTTTTCCTGTCCTGCAGTATGTCCTGGCCGCCTATGACGATCGACCGGTTTTATCGAGAGAAGGCTTGGCGCAGATGTTCACGCGGAGTCAAAGGAAAGGGATCGAATCCAGAAGCATTGACCTGTTGTCAAATTTGTATATTATCGGTAGATTGTCTGTCTTGATGGGGGATGAAAAGGTCCTGACAGATGTGATAACCGCTATGGATGCCATTGTCCCGAGCGTCGGTGAAGCCTTCGCCCGATTCCCCCTTCATCTACGGTCCGAGTGGGCATTGAAACAAGGCAGTCTGGATGATGCGGAACGATGTTTCCGGGAAGCGCATCGACTTTTCCCCAATCCCGGGCACCCAGAAGGCATGATTGGTGATTTCATGCAAACCCTGGCTCGGATCGAGATGCATCGCGGGCGAATCGATGAAGCCATAGCGGTCTACACACAAATCATCGATCAGAACCTCGGCCGACTGGAAAACGCCGCGGCCTGGGTTATGGCTCACGCGGAACTGGCGAGACTCTATCGGCAAAAAGGGATGCTGACGGAAGCGAAAAGATCAGCCGGGACAGTTGTGAAATGGTGGGCAGAAGGAGATATTGCCCCTCAAGTTGTCAGGGATATGAAAAAGATTCTCGCTGAAAAGGAAAGCTGATCGCCGAAGAGTTCAGTGGTCCGATCAGAAAACTTTCGGCCACCAGTCGTCACATCGGATGCTTTTTGTTTTCAGTGGTTCGGTTGCGAAAATTTCTTCCAGTTTGGTCATTGCCTTCCCGGCAATATCCTTTTTCAGGTTAAAGCTGTTCCAATCGACTTTTTCTCCCTCGTTCGGCATTGCATCCACCGCCGCCCCCAAGGCCTTGAGAATGGTCACAATTCCGGCTTCTTGTTGAACACTCATGTTCCCTCCTTATGAATTCAGGAAATATCAAATGAAACCACAAACCACAACTTAAAAAAACGACATTGTTTGTATTGTACTTTGAAACAGTTGAAGAATTCAATAAGTGGTTAAAAACAATAAAATGGACCTGGCCTCTGGAAACAATAAAAAGGGCCTGACCCCTGGCGGGTAGTCAACAGGAATTTTCTTATGGAACAAGTTCTGCTAGAATTTTGTTTGGTATTCGGTTTGAAGCATGCACTGTTGTATTGGAAAAGAAACGGAAGGCAGATGAACAAATGATGGGAAATGCACTGTAAGAGATGCGGTAGGGAAAACCTTGAGACCAGCTCTTTCTGCTCTGCCTGCGGGTATCCGACGCTTTCTTCCTTTCCGGAACCGGGCGGGAACACCCGACGGATTCAAAATTCATCCCAAGATCCCCTGAGTTTTGCTGAAGGCGAGATCTTTGCCGGGCGGTACCGGATGG
>CAYMND010000615.1:0-1624 GCA_964391685.1 uncultured Clostridia bacterium
ACCGACTGCAGCCACCAGTAGTAACCGCAGTGCCAGTCACTCCATTCGGGAGTGATCATCATCTGCCCCGCTCTTTCTCCCAGCGAGTCGGCGACCAGATAGAACCCCTTCCCCTCATCGGAAAGCAGGGATTCCACCCCCGCCCGAGCCGTCTGAGGCTCGAGTTTCAGGGATTCGCTCTCCCAGGCCAGAGCGATATTGTTGTCGGCCAGCCATTCCAGGTCCGAACTCTTTCCCCGGCGGATCGTCAACTCATTGAGTTCCGTCATCTATCCCGCTCCGTTTTCATCGCCGACACCATGGCCGGGAAATCGCATTCCGGGCCGCCGAATCCCAAGGCCACCAGTTTCCGGGCCCGCTCCAGATCTTCGGGAGTATCGACGGTCAATCGAAGGTCTTCCCCACGGTGGCCTGCAGGAGCCAGGGGATAGTGACAGCGGAACAAACCGCTGCGTTTGCAAAACAGGGTTACATGCTCGAGGTCATCCGCCCTTCGGGCCAGTTCCCGGGTCCGCTGCAGGCAGTCGGCGGTCAATCCTTCCACCACCGATCCCAGCGGCATCCCCTTTTCGCAAACGTAATCCCATTCCCCACTCTCGAGAAAAGGCAGAATACGCTCCGGCCCCGAAGGATCGATGAGGGGGTTGTCTCCGGTGGCCCGAAAATAGATTTTGTCGGGATAAAGAAGGGAAGCCCGATAGAACCGATCCAGAACATTTTCTTCCGATCCCCGGAACGCAGCGATCTCATACCGATCGGCCAGGTCGACCAGGACATCGTCCCGGGGCAGGTCGGTGGTACAGAGGACCACCCGGCTGACACCGGCTGCAGCTTTCAGGATCTCGATGGCATGAACCAGCAGGGGCCTGTCCCCTAAAGGCGCCATGGATTTACCCGGCAGTCTCGTGGAACCCATCCGGGCTTGCAGAAGTGCCGTAGCCATTAAAAATAGCTCCGTACGGTTTCCAGACTCTGTTCCAGATGGTGCGGGTGGTAGTTTTCAATGGTCACCAGGCCGCTGTAATCGGCCAGGAGCGAAAGGTAGGGAGCGAAGGCCGGTAAAGGCAGGTGATCGACCGCCGTCTCCGGTGAATCTTCGGTCAGGCCGGCATGGTGGAGATGGACGACGGCCGCCTGGCTCAGCCGTTCCTTCACTTCTCCCAGAGGGTGTCCTTTATGGAGCAGGTGTCCGATATCAATGGCGTAACCGATGGCGGCTGCATCGATGACCGGATCCAGGTCCGTCAGCGCCGTCTCGATGTTCTCCAGAGAAAAGGACTGCCCCGGGAACCGGCTCTTCAGCTCGGAAAAGAATTTCACGTAGGTATCATTCAGTTCCTGGTTGTCCTGTCCGCTCCGGTACCCTTCCGGAACATCGTAATGGAAAGTAAATGTCAGAGGTTTCAGCGGCGCCAGATCTTCGATCAGACGCAGAGCCCGTTCCAGGACCAGATCGGGAGATTCGTATATGGGCAGGGAAAGCGGCATATGAACCGAATAGCTGAGATCCTGCCCACTTTTCAGATGCAGCAGCGGATGCAGAGTCTGCTCGCCGATCACCGGATAGTCCATGTACAGAAGCTGGATGTCACGGACATGCCGTCGCAGATAAAACAGGTTCTGG
>CAYMND010000616.1:0-1622 GCA_964391685.1 uncultured Clostridia bacterium
CAGACTCAGAAACTGGGCGAACATGGCGATGCGGATGTCGCTGAACATGGCCAGCAGGGAAATGATCAAAAACGTCAGCACCCCGGGCATTTCACGGGGAAATTCGATGATTCCTCGCTGAAAGGCGGAAACCTGGTACGCGTCCTTGAAATAGTTGGAGATGATATCGTTGCTGAGCCCCAGTCCCAGGGCCGTCAAGGCCAGGATCAGAATGTAGACCTTCAACTCCCTACGTACGGAGCGCATATATCCTCCAGCTTTGCAGTATCTGCAACAATGGGCCATTATGCGTTCAAACCCTTCGACTGTCAACTTCCCCTTACAGTTGATGCGGCTGACAAACTGTGCTATAACCGAGCCATGATCACCGATACCAGCCCCATTTTAGCCATAATCCCCTGCTACAACGAGGCCGAAAACCTGCCGGACTTCCTGGAGAAGCTGCACCATCTGATCCGGGAGAATCCCCGTCTACACCCCTTGTTCGTCAACGACCACTCCCGGGACAACAGCACGGAACTGATTTCCCGAGCCGGATTTGAGCACCTCAGTCATCCGGTCAACCTCGGTTATAATTTCGCCATCCAGACCGGACTCAAATACGGCATCCGCCAGGGATACCGGCAATTCGTACTGCTCGACGGAGACGGCCAACATCCCCCCGAAGAGATTCCCAAACTACTCGCCGCCCTGGATGATTCGGTCGATCTGGTCATCGGCTCTCGGTTCTCTTCCGGATATCATCCTTCGTACCCGATTCCTTTGGCCAGAAGAGTGGCCATGATCTTCTTTTCGCTTCTGACTTCCACACTGACCGGTCACAAGATACACGACACCAGCTCCGGTTTCCAGGTCTTCCGGCTGAAGGCCGCCAAGGCCATGGTGCCGATCTACGAAACCGAATTTCCCGACTCGGAGGCCATTCTGATGTTGAGCCGCCTGAAGATCAGAGTTCGGGAAATCCCGGTGACCATGCGCATCCGGGAGAGCGGTACCTCAATGATCAAACTGTATTACCCATTGCGGGCTCTTTCGGGTATTTTCTTCGCCCTGCTGACCATATCCGCCCTGAAGAAAAGGATCGTCCCATGATCAACCTGTCAACCTACGCCAGGATCGCTCTGACCGTTTCACTCCTGTCAGCCGTGGCTTTCGTCTTCTTTCTTTCACTGCGCAACCGTATCAAATCCGAACTGGCCATACTCTGGTGCATCGTCCTGATACCGGCCGCAGCGGCCACAGCCTTCCCTTCCGTGCTGGCCTTACTCGCCCGCATCACCGGAACCCGGCACCCCGCATCGACGCTGTCCTTCCTGGGACTCGGGCTTTCTCTGTTCGCCCTGATTTACCTCTCCGCCAAATTCACCGTTCTGTTCGATCAGTTCAAGAACCTGAACCAGGAAACGACATTCATCGAAAAACGCCTGAGAGATCTGGAAAAAAGAGTCGACAAAACTGACACCTGACAATGAGAAGGTTTATCCCGACACTGAAGAAAAAGCATGTACCGGAAATACTGGCCGTGCTGTTGCTTCTTGTCGGAGGCATCGTACTGCGCCTTCTTTTTCTGACCGCCGATCCGCCAAGCGACATCACCATCAGCGGCGGTATCATCGGTGATC
>CAYMND010000617.1:0-1608 GCA_964391685.1 uncultured Clostridia bacterium
GAGGTTGGTGTACTTGACCCAGAGCTTTCCTGTCTTGCTGAAGTAGAGGTCACTCATCTCCACGTCGTACTGGGGGTCCATGATGGCAAGGCCCTCAGGGCTCTCCGGAGGACGGCCCGGAAGGCGGGAGCAGTCGACGATTTGGAATTTTCCACTCAGGGCAAACTGGCTGCTGCCGCCCATCTCCACCCGGATGGTGTAAAAACCGTCAGGGATGGTTTTCGGAACCGTCCAACTCACGCTCCACTGGGATACCGGCAGGTTTTCGGCGATGGTCAGGACCACCTTTTTCTCCTGAATCAGACGGACCGTATAGGGCCCGCTCGGGGTGACCACGGGGTTCCAGCTGATGACGTAGCTTTCTCCCTTGCACCAGGCGACGTTGGCCCGCGGATTGTCGATGCGGATGGAAAAGAGAGGGGTGGCAGTCACAAAGCACAAGAGCAACACGGTCAGGACGATGGTTTTCATGAAATCCTCCTGAGACGGTATGCTCATCGGGTACAACCGTCTCCAGGAGAGTAATGCAGGATGTCTGCCAAGTGGATCATGCCGATTTATCGTCCTTTTTTTGAATGGACCCGTTGATTCATGTCTGAAATCAGGACAAGTTGTATCAGGATGAGACAAGCGGGTTCCGATGCCGGAGCCCGGAGATTCTGGTGCAACGCGAATGGTTTTCGGGGTATACCCGAGTCTTTCCGGGATCAGTCGCTTTTGCATTTTCCGAATGTCTTCGGGTACTATACCATCATGAACGTAGAAACCCTTTCCATCCGCAACATGACGGTTGATGATCTTGATTTCGCTTTTTCCCTCACCCGGGCGGAAGGCTGGCTGACGGAAACGCGCGAGAGTTTTCAGTCCTTTCTGGAGTATGATTCCGAAGGAACCTTCATTGCCGAGTTCGGCCATCATCCGGTTGGAATCTGTGTCGGAGTGGCCTATAAGACGTTCGGGTTTCTGGGGGAGCTGATTGTTATTCCTGAATTCCGGGGCCGGGGGTTCGGGAGGAATTTGTTCGAGCATACGATGGATTTTTTTCACAGCCGGAGAATCGGCTCGGTGATCCTTCACGGGGATGAACCGGCAGTACCCATTTATGAGAAAGCCGGATTCGGGAAGGTCTGCCGGGCCGTCAACTATCTCGGACAGGCGGAACCGATGTCCTGTTCCGTGAGTATCCGCCCCATGAAGCGTGAGGACCTGGAAGCGGTTTTTGAACTGGATCTTCGGGCCTTTGGTGCGGATCGTTCCGTCTTTCTGCACCGTTTCCTGATGTCCGCATCCGAACACTGTTTCGTTGAAATGGATGAGGTCGGCAATATCGCCGGTTTCATTACCGGTCGGAGAGGCAACGGCGTGACGGCGGCGGGACCCTGGGTGGCAGGCGATAATTCCCGCTGTGCGGCGGATCTTCTGAAAGCGTTTTCCGACAGCGTGCATCCGGATGTCATGCGGATTGATCTGCTGGAAGATCAGGTGAGGGCCATTGGAATTCTGAACCAGGAGTTCCCGTTTCTGCAGGAGAACGGGCATTCCTGGAAGATGATCCGGGGGGATAACCGGCGCTGGGGACTTCCCGAACTGGCTCTGGCCGTCGGGAAG
>CAYMND010000618.1:0-1590 GCA_964391685.1 uncultured Clostridia bacterium
TGATCACCCCGATCGCCATGGAGAAGGGACTCAAGTTCGCCATCCGTGAAGGCGGCCGGACCATCGGAGCCGGATCGGTTACCGATATTGTTGAATAGTAGGATAATATGATCACTAAAATTCGTATCAAATTAAAATCGTTTGACAGCCGCATTCTCGACAAGTCGTCCGCTGAAATTGTGGCCAAGGCCAAACGGACGGGCGCCAAAGTGGCCGGGCCGGTACCCATTCCGACCAAAATCGAGAAGTTTTGTGTTCTTCGGTCGCCCCATACCGACAAGAAGTCCCGGGAACAGTTCGAACGGCGCACCCATTGTCGTTTGATCGAAATCCTGGAACACAACGACGACACCATTGCCGAGCTGAAAAAGATGGATCTGCCGGCTGGTGTTGAGGTTGAAGTCAAATCAAACTGAGGGGTTTATCATGATTCAAGGAATAATTGGAAAAAAAATCGGCATGACGCAGATTTTCACCGATGATGGTGCAGTTGTGCCGGTGACCGTGATCAAAGCAGGCCCCTGCCTGGTTGTGCAAAAGAAGGATAAGGAAAACAATTCCTATATCAAGGTTCAGTTGGGTCTCGTGGAAGAGAACCGGGTGAAGCATGTCAACAAACCGATGGCCGGACATTTTGCCAAGGCTTCGGTGCCGCCGACACTGCTGCTCAAGGAATTCATAGCCGATTCCGCCGCTCCCAATGTCGGCGATATGGTCAAGCTTGATATTTTCAGCGAGAAAGAAATTGTCAACGTGACCGGAACGACCAAAGGGCGCGGTTTTCAGGGCGTTATGAAACGTTGGGGCTTCGGCGGAGGCCGGGCATCCCATGGTTCGATGTTTCATCGTCGTCCCGGTTCGATCGGTATGTGCGCGTACCCCGGAAAGGTGCTGAAAGGCAAGAAACTTCCCGGTCAGATGGGCAACAAGCAAAAGACGGTTAAAGGACTGAAGATCGTAAAGATCGACCTGGAAAAGAATCTGCTTCTCGTAAGAGGCGCGGTTCCCGGTTTCAACGGTAATTATGTCTTCATCCGGAAAGAGTCCTTCAAAAGAGGTTAATCATGGCCAAAGTGATGATAAAGAATCTGCAGAACGCAGATGTCCGTGAGATTGAGTTGCCGGAGGAGATTTTTTCGTATCCTCTGAAAGAGCACCTGATCTATGAGGCGGTCAAGAATTACAGAGCCAATCAGCGTCAGGGTACTCATGCCACCAAAAACAGAGCTCTGGTTACAGGAAGTCTCAAGAAATTGTGGCGGCAGAAGGGAACCGGCCGGGCGCGAATGGGTTCGGTGAAAAGTCCGTTGTGGAGATCCGGCGGTACGGTTTTCGGTCCGCAACCGCGAGACTATTCCTATCATATGCCGAAGAAAGCACGCCGAAATGCGCTGAAGTCCGTATTGTCGGAGAAGCTTCGCAACAACCGGCTGTATGTGATCGACAATCTGCAGGTTGAATCCAGCAAAACGAAGGATGCCATCAGCACCCTGAAAAACTTTGAATTCGATAAACTGCTCATCGTCGATGTGGTGGACAATATCAACCTGACCCGTTCCACCCAGAACATACCCAACATCAAGACCATCG
>CAYMND010000619.1:0-1586 GCA_964391685.1 uncultured Clostridia bacterium
CAACAAGCTCACCGGCGGGCTGCGGGTGACCCCGTCGGAAGGATTCTATTTCCTGGTGCCCTTCGTGGAAAGCGTGGTGAAATACGATGTCAAGGTCAAGACCTACACCATGAGTTCCATATCCTTCGAAGGAGAGGTCAAGGGGGACGACGCCCTGCAAGCCCTGACCTCCGACGGTCAGACGGTGATGCTCGACATTTCGATCCGGTTCCATCCCCTGACGGAGAAACTGATTTTTCTGCACAAGGAAATCGGTTCGGATTACGTCAACAAGGTGGTACGGCCCCAGGTTCGGGCCGTCGCCCGGTTGACGGTATCGGAATACAACGTGATCGATGTCTATTCCGCCCAGCGGCAGATGATCCAGCAGAAGATCTCGGATAAATTGAAGGAACTGTTCGATCAGAATTATTTGATTCTCGATGAGGTCCTGCTGCGCAATGTCAAGTTTTCGGCGGAGTTTCAGAAGGCCATCGAAAACAAGCAGATCGCCCAGCAGGAAGCGCAACGGATGAAGTATATCCTGGAACAGCAGGAGATGGAGAAGAAACGCAAGATCATCGAGGCCGAAGGGGATGCGGAGGCCATCCGGCTCAAGGGCAAAGCCCTGGCCGACAACCCCAAGCTCATCCAGTACGAATATGTTCAGAAACTCTCTCCCAACGTTCAGGCGGTGATCACCGACCAGAACACCATCATCAATCTGTCCGATTTTCTTAAGGAGGGTAGGAAGGGCAACTAGTGGTGGTGAGAATCCGGAAGAAGAAAAACCGTTGTCCCGGTTGCGGGCTGCCCGTTCATCTCTGTGTCTGCCGGCTGGCTCCGGTACTGGAGTGCTCGACGGAATTCGTCATCGTCAGCCACGTCAAGGAAATGGTTCGGGCCAGCAATACGGCGCGCCTGGTCCGGCTGGCGCTTCCGGATACCCGGATTTTTCTCCGGGGCAGCCGGTGGGAGAACATTCCTCCGTCGGAGTTCCGGCGGGAAAACGGATTCGTCTTTCTGCTTTACCCGTCGGATGATGCCCGGATCATCGACGACGCTTTTGTGAAGGCTCATGCCGGACCCTGGCAGGTGGTGGTTCCCGACGGCAGCTGGCGCCAGGCGTCGGGGGCCGTCCGGCGGGAGGAGGGGCTGCGGAATCTGCCCCGGATCAAGCTGCCGCCGGGGCCGCCATCACGCTACGTTCTTCGCACCCAGGCGTTTCCGGACCGGGTCTCCACCTTCGAGGCCGTCGCCCGGGTGGTCGGCATCATCGAGGGGCCGGAAAAGCAGAAGCTGATGGAAGACTATTTTGACGAAATGATCCGGCGCAACCGGATGCATACCGGAAAAAGCTTTGAAATGTAATCGTTTCCCGGAAATCGGCCCTACCGGTTGATCAACACCGGTTCATGCTTCATTTGGTCGTCAACCAGTCGAGAAGGGTGGTTGAGGAGAAGTCGAATACCGTGTTGCCGTAAAACGTCATAAACAGGGAGATGAGCAGGGCTCCCAGGAGGTTGATGATCAGGCCGGTTCGGGCCATCTGACTGATGCGGATGCGATTGGTGCCGAATATAATGGCGTTGGGAGGGGTGGCCACT
>CAYMND010000620.1:0-1580 GCA_964391685.1 uncultured Clostridia bacterium
TGATGAAACCGGGTTTCAAACCGTGGCATCAGAAGATCGTCCTGACCGAAGAGGGCGAAGAGCTGACGGTCAAGCTGGAGGCGGAGAAGAGGTGATTCACATCTCGGCCCATTTACGAACCGGTAGGTTTTCCGATTCTGGGAGAACGACGAAGGCTTCGCCTGATATGCGGTCGAGACAATGACATTGAATGTTTCTGTGCTTTTTTTTGTTCCTTGATACTATTCTACTAACTTAAGGAGTGATGCCGATGTTTTTATTGTTAAAGAGACCTTTGTTCGTATTTTTAGCGATTTCAACTCTCATGCTGTCACCATTATCCGCACAAATTCCCATTCGAAAGAGTGAAAAAACCGCAATGAGAAAGGCCATAACCTGGTGCGTTCTGGAGATTCGCGGTCAATTCGTCAAGGTTGGAGCTCATGAAGAATCCGATCCCTACATCGGAGATACGATGGTCTCAAAGGCACTCCCCATATTGGCCATTAAAAGAGGATGCAGCGACATACCCACTGAACTGGACGGCAAAATTGGTCGGACCGCTGGCTGGTCAGGGGGGGCCGTTGCCATGACCAGAAGGATAAGTGGTTCCGATATCACCAGTTTATCGCAGGCCAACGACTTCATTTCCAGCCAGTTGGGGGAGCAGTGGGAGATGGCTGAGTTTCATGACGGGGGGACCGGATGGTATTTCTGGGCTCATGCTGAAGGAGACTTTTCAGTTGGAGAAAAGTTCTGGATCTGCATCAACGATCAGGAAGCAAATCCCTGGAACCTGGAAAAATCTCAAAAAGCGAAACAGCTCTCTGCACTCAAGAAGAACAAAGTCGCTGCCAACCATTATTATGACGATGCCAGCCGGAATGAGAATCAGGAGATTCTGGTCAGAGCCGTTAGGGATTGCTCCAGACCAACCGTCAAGCAATGCATTGAAACCGGTGCAGATGTCAACCTCCCGATACTTAACGAAAACGGAACCACCCTCCTGATGCTGGCCACCGATGTCTTTTGCCAGCGTTACCTGCTTTTGGGGGGTGCAGATAAAGAAGCCCAAGATAATGACGGCAGGACTGCCCTTTTCTACAAACTGAAACTGGATGGATTCATCCTGACAGAATTGCTGGAGGCCGGTGCCGACGTGAATCATAAGGATAAATTGGGGCAGACCCCCGTTTACTGGGCCATCCGGTACAATAAAACCGGTTTTTTGGAAAAACTGATCAAATTCGGTGCCGACCTCACAGTTGTGGATGCCCGAAATCTCTCCCTTCTGCAGTACGCCGCCGAATTGGATCGCGGGAAGTGTATCCGCATCATCGCCCGGGAACAGCCGAAAGAAATCGGTAGAATGCTCAATGAAGCCCTGATCTCTGCGGCTAAATCTGGCCACATATCCTGTGTAAAGGTATTGCTGGATCTGGTCGTTCTCAAGGTTAATATAGTTTTCAATAAATTTATTAAGAGTAACAATGAACTTTTTCATGGCTTTTGCTGTAATCATAAAGTCCAAAACTATTGCGGTGTTAATAAAAAGCAAAACAAGTGTGATTGAATGTTCTTTTTCGGGGTAAACATCTTTT
>CAYMND010000621.1:0-1568 GCA_964391685.1 uncultured Clostridia bacterium
GCCATATGGACCGGGTTATCGACCCGGCAGGCGGATCGTATTACGTTGAATGGCTGACTCGGCAGTTGATCGACAGAGCCTGGAAAGTGTTTGTCGAGATCGACGAGGCCGGTGGTTTCCTGGAGCAGATCAAGTCCGGGCGTATTCAGGAACGTATTGCCATGAGCCGACAGATGAGAGATAAGGATCTGGCCAAGCGCAAACAGGTGCTGGTAGGCGTCAATGCGTATGCCAACGTGAAAGAGGAACCGCCTCCACGCGCACAGGGTGAAACCGAAGAGGTCCGGGAAAGCCGTTCGGCCTGTATTCAAAGAGATACAAATGCGGGAAACGAAGGTCGGATGGTTCGCGAGTCCGCATTGAAAATCATGCGGGAAAACGACGGAGATGTGGTTCTGTATTTGGTGAAAGGCTACCAGACAGGAGCCTCTCTGTTCGAACTTCATCTCAATGAGGCGTCTCCCGAACCGCTGTCGGTGGAGCCGCTGCAGTTTACCCGGCTGGCCGAACCCTTCGAAAGGCTTCGTGACCGCAGTGCGGATCGAATCCGTGAAGGCAAGGGCGCTCTTCGGGTCGTGCTGCTGACTATGGGCCCCTTGGCCGAGCACAAGGCCCGGGCCGATTTCAGCAAAGCCTTTATGGAAGTGGCCGGTTTCGAAGTGTTTTATCCCGAGACCTTGAACAATGCCGAAGAGGCGGTGGCCAAAGCACGGGAATGCAAGGCCGATGTCGCGGTCCTCTGTTCCGTGGACGATCGCTATCCTGAATGGGTCCCCGCCTTGGCGCAGCGGTTGAAGGCCGGTCTGCCCGGGGTGGCCCTGGTGCTGGCCGGTTACCCCAGGGAGCAGGTGGAAACATATCGTCAGCAGGGGGTCGATGAGTTCATCTTCCTCGGTTGCGACGCTTTGAAAATCCTCAGTGATCTTCTTGATAAAAGCGAGGTGAAGTGATGAAACGTCCTGATTTTTCCAAGATGGAAACTCAAGAACGGGACCTGAAAACCGATTATCAGGTCTGGCTCGACCATATGAAAACCGAATGCGAAGTCAGGGGAATCAACCCGGAGTGGATGACCATGGAGCAGATCGCCGTGGCCCCCCTCTATACCCGGGAGCAGGTGCGGGATGCCGGTCACATCGGTTATCTTTCAGGCATAGAACCCTTTTTACGCGGCCCCTACGCCACCATGTATGTCCAGCAGCCTTGGACTGTGCGGCAGTACGCCGGTTTCTCGACTGCCGAGGAGAGCAATGCCTTTTACCGACGCAATCTTGCCGCCGGACAGAAGGGGTTGTCGGTGGCCTTTGATCTGGCCACCCACCGGGGATACGATTCCGATCATCCCCGTGTAGTCGGTGATGTGGGGAAAGCCGGCGTGGCCATTGATTCTGTGGAAGATATGAAGATTCTCTTTGACGGTATCCCCCTGGACCGGATGTCGGTTTCGATGACCATGAACGGCGCTGTGATTCCGGTTATGGCCTTCTACATCGTGGCCGCCGAAGAACAGGGTGTGAAGCCCGAACAGCTGGCCGGAACCATCCAGAACGATATTCTCCAAGAGTACA
>CAYMND010000622.1:0-1566 GCA_964391685.1 uncultured Clostridia bacterium
CATTCTGGAAAGCTTCTCTTCGTCAGCCGGATTTTCACAGGAAATGAACTGTATGATTTCCTTTTTCATCTTTCACCTTTCATCACGACAAACTACCTACCCGTTTCGATCTTCATTCTCGATGCTTTATTTCTTCTGGTCCGATCATTCAGGAATCCGGACATCGATTTTGCGCTCTCTCAGAATGGGGATGATTTCATGCACGATTGATGTTCCGAATCTGTAGTGATAGGGATAAACTCTCTGTGGTTTCAGAACTCCAACCGCTTGAATGAACATTTTCGAGGTCATGGTGTAGGGCAGATTGGCGGGTAGAAAAACCGCATCGACACCGGCCAGATCGGACATCTCCGGTATGAATTCCGTATCTCCGGCCACATAAAGCCGCTTTTCACCGAATGTTATCACGTAACCGTTTCCGGCTCCCTTGGGGTGGAACGGCTCTCCGTTTTCCCTTTTGTGCAGGATGTTGTACGCCGGAACTGCCTGAATCACGATGTCAGCCAGAAAAGTCTTTTTGCCATTGTGCAATACCTTGCCCCCTTCGTACTCCCTGAAACAATCAGAGGATAGATATACCTCCGCCTCCCCTCTTTTCAGCTTGTTGATCAGATCCGGCTGCAGATGATCCTGATGGCTGTGGGTCACCAGAACCAGATCCGCCTTGCCGAAATCTTCTCGGCGGTAGAAATCCATGACCGGGTCCACATAGATGAGTTTTCCTCCCATCTGAAAGCGCAGAGAGGCATGCCCAAGCAGTTCGATTTGAATCGGACCGTTCTTTGTTTCCATGGTATCGCTCATTCTGTCCTCCACCGTGGCGGCTCTGGCAGACACCGCTGTAAAGATCGCAATAATTATAACCGTCAGAATCGATTTATTCATTTTTTCCTCCCTCGTTTCCCAGCATGGGTACGAAAACCACATCAAGAATTTCTTCATGTTTCATCCGTCCGTTCTCTTTTATGGACAGGACCAGCTTCTGCAGTCCGCCCCGGGGCCCCCTCGGTATAATCAGACGCCCTCCCTCCTTCAGTTGATCCATGATCGGAACGGGGATCTCTTCAGCGGCACAGGTAATCATCACCGCATCGAACGGTGCATTTTCCGGCCACCCGAAGCGACCGTCACCAATCCTGCTGAAAACATTATCATAATGCAACTCTTCAAACCTTTTTCTGGCCTTTTCCGCCAGGCTTTCGAATATTTCCACGGTATAGACTTCCGATACAATCTCTGCCAGCACAGCGGCCTGATATCCTGATCCGGTTCCGATTTCCAACACCCTGTCGTCTGGATTCAACCGCAAGGCCTGAGTCATGAAGGCGACAATGAAGGGCTGAGATATCGTCTGTCCGGCTCCAATCGACATGGCGCCATCCTGATAGGCACGCTCACGCAACCTTTCGGGAACGAAAAGATGACGGGGAACCTTGAGCATGGCTCCGATAACCACCGGGTCGTCGATCCCCCGGGGAACCAGCTGACGGGCCACCATCTCCCGTCTGCGCTGAGTATAGCGGTCAAGCTGCCGCAGTTTCGATTCTGTACAGGAAAACATCGTCA
>CAYMND010000623.1:0-1557 GCA_964391685.1 uncultured Clostridia bacterium
CCTGAGCCGTTTGAGCAGCCTGACGTCATTCTTCCCGCCGGAAACGGAACCGGTTACGGCATCATAATCCTGGATGGACGGAGCTGCAGGAATCTGCTTGAGGATCCGATGCGCCTGAGCAATCCGTTATGGCGTGGTGCAGCGTGGCTTGCCCTGTGGGAAGGGACTCTGCAGCATCATATCCGGCCTGAATCTCTGCTGAACACGGCCATGGATTGGGTGGAAAGCGAAGAGAACACTTTGGTGCTGGAGAAAATACTGTCCGATCTGCCCGAACTTGTCTGGAGATTGCTTCCCTTGAACCGGAGAGACGAACTGTCCACTGAGTGCGGAACTCGTTTATGGGAGGAAATGCTGCGTCGTCCGCCGGAGAAGCGCATGGCTTTTTTCGATGCCTGCCGTTCCATTCATCTCGGCTCTGAAATGATACGGCACATCTTGAACCTGCTGAACGGGAATGAAAAAGTTGAAGGTGTGGCTCTCTCCGAACAGAAGGAACTCGAACTGCTGCAGAATCTGGCGGTTTATTCAATTCCTGATTTGCCTTTTTTATTGGACACCGTACCCGGGAAATGGAAATCCTCCGATCGTCGGGAGCAGCTGGCCTATCTTCGACCGCTCTTCTCGCAGCGGCCGGATGACTGGATCGGTTTTTTTCGTGAAAGGGTATCCCGGCCTGAAAACAGGAAGCGGGAGCCCTGGGTGCTGAATGCACTCAGCCTGATTCATCATCCGTTGCGTTCAGAACAGACCCGGGTCCTTTTACCGGAGATGCTTTCCATGCTTCCGGAAATTCAGCGAACCGGAGATATCTTTTTCCCCACTGGATGGGTAGATAGAAGTCTTTGGGGGCATCGAAGCGAACAGGCTGCCATCATGGTCAGTTCTTTTCTCAGAGAGAATAAGACCATTTCGGAGGCATTGCGTCTGAAAGTGCTGCAGGGAGCCGATCTGCTGTTGCGGGAAAACGATATCGGCGTTTTGCGGATCAAGACACGTGTTGAGGGATTCACCTCGTTGTCTGAACCCAGAAATGCGGGAAATCCGGAGATGATGGAAAGAGCGGCGGATATGATCGAGAAACAGTTTGTGGAGCAAGGTTGGAAGGTTAAAAACCAGAAATTCTCCTACCCGGGAGGTTCGGCTCGAAACGTTTCGATTCTGTGGGGGAACGAGACTGATCCTCGACTGGTTGTCGGGGCACATTACGATGTCTGTGGAAACACACCGGGGGCAGACGACAACGCTTCCGGTGTTGCCGTGTTGCTGGAAACCGCCGAGATGTTGTCCAGACAGCCGGTACAGCCGGGGCGGGCTGTGGAGCTGGTGGCTTTTGCATTGGAGGAGCCGCCATATTTCGGGACCCGGCATATGGGGAGCTTTTATCATTCTCAGCGTTTGAAAGAAGCGGGTAAACATGTGGTAATGATGATTGCTGTGGATATGGTCGGATACTATGCCGATGAAGCCTCTTTTCTGGCTGTAATCGGCCGGGAGGAGGACGGGAAGATATTGAGAAACGTATCTTCTGTTTTGGCCGGGGAATTGATTCTCCAG
>CAYMND010000624.1:0-1554 GCA_964391685.1 uncultured Clostridia bacterium
CATGCGAAAGAAGAGGATGGTGTCGGGATACTGTTCCTTGATCTGAAAGTATTGCCGCAGCATCGGGGTCATGTTGTCGACGGTCATGCCGGAATTATAGCACAGGAATGTTATGGAGGGCGGCACTGTCGGCAGTGGAAAACTGTAACGCCATCTGCTATACTTCGGCACATGAAAGGGAAAATGAACACCGTTTCCTTGAATTTCGGCAGCGATCTTCGGTATACAGAATTCTGTGTGCTGGTTCTCTCCTACATCAAAAATTTTCTCCAGATCGATGAGGACGATTTTTTCAAAATCGAGATCGCCCTGAGGGAAGTGATCAACAACGCCATCGTTCACGGAAACCAATCCGATCTGAACAAACGGGTTTTTGTCGATTTCAGCTGGCAGCGGTCGGGTTTTTCCATTCGTGTTCGTGACCAGAACCCCCATCCTGTGGATTTCTCCACCTTGGTGGAACAGTCGGAAAAAAACGATCTGCTCTCCTTTCGGGGACGTGGAATCATGATCATGCGTAGCTACATGGATCGGGTCGAATTCTTCAAAAGGGATGGGGGCAGTGAAATCCTGCTCCAGAAGAGGCTGAGATGAACGTTTTGGCCCTGGACACTTCGGGGCGGCATATATCTTTGGCTCTGCTGGTTGAAAAGGGTCTGATGATGGAGTACAGCGAGGTGGTGGAGGATACCGCATCTGTCCGCCTTCCGGGGCTGCTGCAATCTACGGTGCTGCCCCTGATTGGAGACCTCGGCCGCATAGACGCCCTGGGCGTCTGTATCGGCCCGGGACCGTTCACCGGTATCCGCATCGGACTGACAGTCTGCAAGGCACTGATCGCAACCCACAAATTCTCTTTTCTACCGGTGAATTCACTTAAGGCTCTGTCTTTCCCATACCTGGGGGTGTCCTCCCGGGTTGCGGGAGTGATGGATGCCAAGCGAAATGAGTACTACACAGCCATATATGAACGGAGCCCGGAAGGAGAGGTGGAAATCATGCCCCCCTGTCTGGTGAAAGCCGAAGACCTGCCGGACCGGATCCTTGCCCAAGGTACCGTACCACTGGTGGCGGGACTGCTTCCCGAGCCCATGGTTGAACGGCTGGAAAATGCCGGGATCCGGGTTGTTCGACGAGAACCCTTTCTGGCCAGGGACGTGGCAAGGATCACCGCACGGGATAAAGACTTCTGGCTGAGGGATTCCCAACTGCTGGAGCCACTCTACCTGCGCGAGCCGGATGCCGCGATCAGTCGCTGACAATGGATTTCAGGGTACGGACAGTGGAAAGGAAAGATCTGGGGGCTGTGCTGGCGGTCGAGACTGCCAGCAAGAAGGAGGTCGGGGCGGAGTACCTGGCCGGTGAACTGCAGAATCCCCTCTGCTGTTTCTATCTGGTTGAATCCCAGCCGAAAGGAAAGGTCTGCGCTTATCTTCTCGCCTGGCAGCTCGATGAGAACGATTTTGAAATTCACCACCTGGCTACGCTGCCGAATATGCGGAGACGGGGATTGGCGCGGATGCTGGTCAATCATCTGCTGAAAGTTCATGAAAG
>CAYMND010000625.1:0-1553 GCA_964391685.1 uncultured Clostridia bacterium
ATTGAGAAACGGCCACGACTATAATGTCGCTACAAAGGTAGCAAAAAAAATTAAAAAAAAAGATGAAAATGATTGAAAGCGATATTTTTCTGCTTTAGAATCAGCTCATTGAAAAAGCATATATGCGGAGGAACACATGACCGAGTCAAAAATGAAATCGTATCGTATTGCCTGGCTGCCCGGCGACGGCATCGGCATCGAAGTTTTAGAGGCGGCTAGAATCGTTCTCGACAAACTGAATTTCAACGCCGAATACATTCACGGGGATATCGGCTGGGAGTTCTGGTGCAAGGAAGGAGACGCTTTCCCCCAAAGAACCATCGATCTTCTGAAAAATGTGGATGCGGCCATGTTCGGCGCCATCACATCCAAGCCTGTAAAGAAAGCCGAAGAAGAATTGATTCCGGAGCTCAAAGGCAAGGGGCTGATATATCGTTCACCCATAGTACGCATGCGCCAGCTGTTCGACCTCTACACCTGCCTTCGCCCATGCAAGGCGTATGCCGGAAATCCGCTGAATTTCAAGGAAAACATCGACCTGGTTGTTTTTCGCGAAAACACTGAAGATCTCTACGCCGGCGTCGAATTCAACACCGTCCCCGACGAACTGGCCCAGACATTGAAAAAACTGTCCAAACCTTTTGCCGCTTTTGCAGACTTGCCGGGTGACCAGTATGCCATATCCACAAAAATCAACACACGAAAGGGTTCCGAACGAATCATCCGTGCCGCTTTCGATTTCGCACGCCAATTCGGCCGTAAAAAAGTAACCGTTGTCCATAAAGCCAACGTCGTTCGCGCCACTGACGGTCTTTTTCTGGAAACCGCCAAGGAGATCGCCCAGGAATACCCCGAAATCGAAATGGACAACGCCAATATCGACGCCATGTGCATGTGGCTGTTGAAAAATCCCTTCAACTACGATGTTCTGGTCGCACCCAACCTGTATGGAGACATCATTTCCGATCTCTGTGCCCAAATGGTGGGTGGCCTGGGTTTCGGCTGTTCAGGAAATATCGGTGAAAAACTGGCTGTTTTCGAACCGACCCACGGTTCTGCTCCCAAATACGCCGGAATGTACAAATGCAATCCCATCGCCACCATTCTGGCAACCAAGATGATGCTGGATTGGCTTGGAGAAGAAGAAATGGCGACCCGCCTGGAAAACGCCACATCGGAGGTCATCAAAGAAGGAAAAGTTCGAACCTACGATATGGGAGGCGCCAATACCACTCTGGAACTGGCCCGGGCAATTGCGGCCAAACTATAAACCCGTTTCGGAGGTGATCCATTGGAGAAAAAAATATTCATCCATGAAGTCGGTCCCCGCGACGGACTGCAGGTTGAGAAGCAGCCGGTTCCTTTCGAGACCAAATTGAAATGGATCGACGCTTTGCTCGGAACCGGAATCGACGTGATCCAGGTCGGATCGTTCGTTCATCCGGAAAAGGTTCCGCAGATGGCTGACACCGATTCACTTTTCAACCACTACCGTAATCAGGGAAAACCTGAAAAGGTAGTGCTTTCCGGACTGGTACTGAACGAGAAGGGCT
>CAYMND010000626.1:0-1540 GCA_964391685.1 uncultured Clostridia bacterium
GACTCCGATTCATCGGCACAGGAGGGTAGAAAGCCGTACTGATTCATCAGTTCTCCGATGAAAGCCACGGCCTCCCGGGCCTTTTTATGACGCTGGAGGGCGAAGATCATCGCCTGTTCGATGGTCATGATCTGCTTTCCGCTTTCATGGGTAACCACCAGCTCCGGCCGCTGTGATTGAGTGCTTTCTGCGATGGCCAGCTGATGCTCGTTTATGTGGGAATACGCGGAATGGATATAGGCATAGGTCTGTTCGACCTGGGGGATGTATCCCAGAATGCGGCCGTCATCCTGAAGAGGGCGGCGGACATCCTGAATGTCCAGGTAGACAGGCGCCTTTTCACCGGGTTTGTGGCGACGGGCCGGTACGACGAAGAGGCGGGAATCGGCACCGGTGTCGGTCTGGGAAACGATGACCGAGCCGTCTCGGGTGGCTTTTCTGCCTGCGGCGATGGCCGTACAGGCTTCTGCCATCGACGGAAGCAACAGTAGAGATATCCAGATCAGAAGAATCAGCTTTTTCATGGTGAACTCCTTTTCTGCTTTGTATCGGATTGGCCGGTAGTCTCTTTTCCGACATGCCACCAGCCGTTGAATCGGGCGATAATCCAAGAGAGGATCATAAAACCGCAAGCGATGAGAAGAGACGGGAAAAGCCCGAGCTGTATGATCAGGAACGGGGCCAGAGCAGTGATCAGACCGCCTCCCAGGAAGGGTTCGTAGATCATCTGTTTGAAGCCGAAAGCGGCGGCGGTATCGGTCCGGTAATGGGGGTCCACCAGGCGCAGCAGCAGGAGTCCGATGGCCGTAACTCCGCTCTGCATGCCGTATTCGGTGATGCCTCTTTCAAACCAGTTTTCATGGAACATCCGGGGTGCCAGCCAGAAGAGGCAGAAGAAGAGCCAGACGGTGCCGAAGGTCATCAGGAGAGTGAAGGGCAGCATGTACTGCAGAAACAGATCGAGACGGAGCGAGGCGATGGCGGCGGTCACCAGGATGTCCAGGCAGAAACCGAGAATGCGTTCGAAGGTCTGGCGGTCGTAATAGTGACTAATCCCGGTTTTCACACTGAAAAACTGAATCAGAAGCCCGCCGATCATGGCCAGGGGGAAGAGGGGAAAACTTTTCAGAATCGGATGCAGAGCGGTTATTCCGCTCTGCATGAACCAGCCGATCAGAACCGCACAGGCGACGATGGTGAAATGAAAGGCCAAGGGTTCGATGGATTCGCCGGCAACGGTGGCCGTACCCAGGCTGAAACGGTCATCGGGATTCTTGATCAGGCCGGTCTTCTTGAATTCAGGCAGGCCCTTTCGTTTGTCTATGAGGACGCATTGATCCTTTCGGATGGCGATGTTGATGGCCGTTACGCCTCCGATCACTGCCACCAGGAGCCCGACGGTGGCCGACATCATGGCCAGGGCGCTTCCGGCTGGGAAACCGAGCTGTTCGAAGACGGGCTGCATGCCTGCCGCCGTTCCATGACCTCCGGAGAAACCGATCTCCAGAATTGAGGCGAAAATGCCGGGGACGTTGAACAG
>CAYMND010000627.1:0-1538 GCA_964391685.1 uncultured Clostridia bacterium
TTTCGATGCCGATCACGATTCGATGCCTCCGTGTGGCTTTCGCAGCAGGACAACGATGAAAAGCAATCCTCCGACGATGCCGGTGATGACACCTACCGGAAGTTCCGAAGGAACGATGAACGTGCGTGCAGTTGTGTCGCATAGAATCAGGAAGGATGCGCCGTAGAAGAAAGACGCCGGTGTCAGACGGTGATGATCGGCACCGAGCAGAATGCGGCAGAAATGGGGCACCACCAGTCCGATGAAGCCGATGACACCGGCCAGGGCGACGCAGGTTCCGGTGATCAGGGATGCGGTCAGCAGGATTCGGATGATTTTCCGATCCACATCCACCCCCAGACTTCGGGCGCTCTCTTCTCCCAGAAGCAAGGCGTTGAGAACTTTGCAGTTTCCGAGGGTAAACAGGAGCCCCCCCAGGCTGACCAGAAGGGTGAAAACGATCAAATTCCAATTGGGTTCGTCAAGAGAACCCATGACCCAGAATACGATGGCGTGGAGTGATTCCTTGTTGCCGATGGAAAGAAGCAGAATAACCAGGGATGAGGTGATGAAACTGATCATGACTCCGGCCAGCAGGAGTCGGTTGACGTTGCGGCCCCGTTGACTGCGGGCCCAAAGTATAATCAGCCCGATCACCAGTAAGGCACCGAGAAAACCGGCCAAGGGCAGGGAAAAGGGGAGGGTGTGCCAGCCAAAGGTGATCAGTAGGGCAACCATCAGAACCGCACCGCCGGAGATACCCAGGGTATACGGTTCCACCAGAGGGTTGCGGAACAAGCCTTGGAGCAGGACGCCGGCCAGAGAAAGACCTCCGCCCACAGCGATGGCGGCAATGATTCTGGGCAGTCTCAGGCCGCGGACGATCATCGCCCGGGGATCACCTGCGGCGGAGAACAGTCCATGCAAGGATTCGGAAAAGCCAAGGGACCCTGCGCCGCTGATCAGGGCGATCAGGACGCTGATCAGGAGAAAAAGCGGTGAAAGGTAAAAAAACCAACTGTTCTTCTTGTTCATTTCCTTTCCTGCCCATGAAGTTCGGGATGAATCAGTCGGGCGGTCAGTCGCAGGGCTTCGACGAAACCTTTTGGAGTCGGGACGCAGTAGCGGACTGCATCGACTACGTACAGATCATTATTTTTTACGGCTTTGAGCCGTGAAAAAATCCGCCATTGATTCTTTTCAGTTTCCGTTTCCAGCCCCATACTGGCGATGATGATCAGGTCGGGATCGGCGGCCAGGACAGCTTCACGGGAATACAGGCCACTGGGGCTGTCTTCAGCGATATTGACGCCCCCGCCGAAACGAAGATAGTCACTGGTGAAAGAATCGCCGGTGGCGGCGAACAGCGGTTTGCTTCCGAGTTGAATAAACACTTTTTTGGCAGGAAGTCTGGCTGTTTTCGCTCTGATCGCTCTGACATTATCCCGGCATTGATTGACGATGTCCCGGGCATTTTCGGACCGTTTGCACAGTCGACCCAGTTTCAGAAACTGTTCACAGATTTCGTCGAATCCCTTCGGACTCTCAAAATGATGGAC
>CAYMND010000628.1:0-1532 GCA_964391685.1 uncultured Clostridia bacterium
AGACCTGGTAGCCGATGAGCTCCTTCAGGGGCTTTTCGGCGATGTTCAGCTCCGGGCGGCTCCATTTCAGGATGATGTGGCGACCCTCCTCCGTGAGGCTGAGGTCTCTGACCGCACGGGCCGGCAGAACGGCTTCGTGAGTTACCGTTTTGCTCAAGCCCGGTTCCTGCTTCTGGTACCGATAGTTCAGAGCGAAATGATGGTGTTTGGAATCCAGATCCGCGAGATCGAAAGGAAGTTCGACGGTGATGTGCCCTTCTTTGTCCGGTGCCAGCTCTTTCGGTGTCAGCTTTTTTATCCGTTTGGCCAGTTTCCGGAACGGTTTGTCCAATACCTCCCGGTCGGTATGCCAGATTTCCACATACTGCAACTGTTCCAGGCTGAATGGGGTCGCATTGTCTTTCAAGGTCTTGGGAAAAGTCCAGCTGAGCAGGATTGTGTTCTGACGCTGTTCCAGACTGATATCGATAATCGGTCCAGGGGCCGGGCGTTCACTCAGGCTCAGGGGGCCGATCTTGCCGCAGGCCGAACCGTTCAGCAGGATCGTCAGGAAAAGAGTGGAAATAAAGAACGAGCGGCCCCGGCGGATCCGGTTTTCCACCAGTGCTGTCTCAAAGGATGTATTTACTGAGGTCCTGGTCATTGACGATCTCCTTGATCTTTTCCTCAACGTATTTCCGGTCTATTCTGACCTGCCCGCTGTCCATGCCGGAGGCATCGAAAGAGATATCCTCCATGACTTTCTCGATGATGGTGTGCAACCGTCGGGCGCCGATGTTTTCGGCCCGGCTGTTCAGCTCGGTGGCCAGTTCGGCGATGGCTTCGATGGCGTCTTCGCTGAAGACGACGTCCAGGTTTTCGGTGCTGAGAAGCTGGCTGTATTGCTTGGTCAGGGCGTTCTTGGGCTCCCGGAGAATGCGGATGAAATCTTCCTTGCTCAGCGAATCGAGCTCCACCCGGATGGGGAAACGGCCCTGAAGCTCCGGTATGAGATCGGCCGGTTTGCTGACATGAAAGGCTCCTGCTCCGATGAACAGAACATGGTCGGTCTTGGCCATGCCGAACTTGGTGTTCACGGTGGTGCCTTCGACGATGGGCAGCAGGTCTCGCTGTACCCCTTCGCGGGATACCATGGGGCCGCTGCTGCTCTCCCGGCCGGCGATCTTGTCGATCTCGTCTAGAAAGACGATGCCCATCTGCTCGGCCCTGTTGATGGCGGCTTTCGAAACCTGATCCATATCGAGCATGCGGTTCTGCTCCTCCTTGATCAGGTATTCGAAGGCCTCGTCAACGCGCATCTTGCGTTTTTTGGTTTTCTGACCGCCGAACATGTTGGGCATCATTTCACCGATGGTGATGCCGATCTCTTCAACCCCCGAGGAAGAAAAGATTTCGAAGGGGGTGAAATTGCTGGCTTTGACGTCCACGTCGATTGTCCGGTCGTTCAGTCGTCCTTCCTGAAAGAGTTTGCGCAGCTTTTCCCGGGTTTCATCCCGGGAGTTGTCCGGTATGTTCATGTCCGCCGCCGGGCC
>CAYMND010000629.1:0-1523 GCA_964391685.1 uncultured Clostridia bacterium
GGGTCTTCATCCCCTCCAGGGTGAAGCTCAGCTCGTAGTTACCGGGAGGCAGGTTGCGGAAACGGAAAGTACCTTCCTCATTGGACACAGCGGTCATCTTCTCGAGGACGATAGCCGGCGATCGAAGCTGAATGGATACGCCGGGTATTACTGAACCGTCTTCGGCAACTATGCTGCCGCTGATGGTTCCACTTTGGCTGAGCTGGGCGTCGAGTACAGTCACACTCAACACCAACATCAGGGAAAACAGGAAAACTTGTTTCATGATACCTCCTGAAAGTTTTGCATAAATTTTCCAAAAACAGTTTTCTTATATTTCTTTCAGAAGAGAATCACGATGGGAAAAGAGTTCTTTGGGTATCGAAGGGTAGAATTTCCCATTCCAATCTGTTCACTGCGCTCTTCAGGCGACCGCGAAAGCAACCACCGCCAGAGCGATACAGTAGACGGCAAAATAATGCAGGCGGTTCTTCTTCATCACTTTCTCAAGAAGCCACAGGGCACAGAGGCCGAAAACCGCCGCAACGACTGTACCGACGGCTACGGTCAGCCATGATTCGGGCGTTCCTTCTAGCTGCATCAGTTCCAACAGGAACGCCCCCCCCACAGCAGGAATGGAAAGCAAAAAAGAGAAACGGAAAGCAAAGACGTAGCCCAGGGAAAGGATCAGAGCCAGAGAAATGGTGCTACCGGATCGGGAGATTCCGGGAATCATGGCCACTCCCTGGATGACACCGATCAACAGCGCCGCCAGCCACATGGGCGGCTTGGTAACGCGAAGCCGGGTGGAAAGAAGCAGAAATACCGCTGTCACCAGGAGTCCCGCAGCCGCCGCCTGGGTCGAAGAAAAGAGTCCTTCGATCCAATCCTTTGCCAACAGCCCCATCAGGGCAGTAGGCACTGAACCGACGACGATCCATAGAAGAAGCCGCCGGTTGTCCGGTTGATGGATATACCGGGTCAATTGCCAGATATCCCGTCGAAAATAGAAGAGTACCGCTACCAGGGTTCCGGCATGAAAGAAGACATCGTACAGCATCAGATCGGGAGAATCGATCCCCATCCACTGTTGTGCCACCACCAGATGCCCCGATGAGCTGACCGGCAGGAACTCGGTGAGCCCCTGAAGAAAACCCAGCACAACCACCTGCCAGAGAAGAAACATGATGCTGACCTATTCCAGTTCGCTTCGCAGAGAAGCCACCAGAGGCTCGACTTCGTCGCGCAAGGCCTGCAGGCGTTCGGGAGACTTGGCTTCAAAACGAAGAACCAATGATGGCTGGGTGTTCGATGCCCGCACCAGCGCCCATCCGTCAGGGAATTTCACCCGAGCGCCATCGATATCCACCACAGAATATTTCTCTTTGTAATGGGCTACGACCCGTTCAACAATCCGGAACTTGGCGTCTTCAGTTGTATCGACACGAATTTCAGGAGTGTTGTACACCTTGGGCAAATGGCTGAGATAATCGCTCAGAGGCCGTTCATCCTTGGACAGAATCTCCAGGAGACGTGCCCCGGCA
>CAYMND010000630.1:0-1522 GCA_964391685.1 uncultured Clostridia bacterium
GCACGCCGGGCGTGGCGCCGGCCATGATGATCGACGGGGATGTGTACGGTAACCTCACACCCAGTCGGATTAAAGAAATTCTGGAAGTCAAGCGGAGGGAACAATGAGCATCTTTCGAACCCACGTTCTGGTTCCCATCGACGAAGGCACGGTTCAGTCCGGTGCCTTTGAAGTGAAACGGGAGCTGGAAAACTGTATAAAGAATCGGGGTCTGGAAAACGAGGTCAAGGTGTTGGAAACGGGAACCATCGGCATGGTCGGCAAAGGCGCCTCCTTGGTGATCTATCCAGAGAACGTGTGCTATTACAACCTGGGCGTTCACGATGTGGCCGCCATTGTCGACGAGCATATCGTCAAGGGACGTGTGGTCATCCGTCTGGATCACGCTCGCTCTCCCAGAGGAGAAAAAAAAGTCGAGGCTCCGGAGCAGAAGCTGGGATTGGTCCGGCCTCAGAAACGCATCATTCTCGACCGCGGTTTCAAGGTGGATCCGGAAAACATCGATGAAATCATTGCCATAGGGGGGTATCGAGCCCTGGAGAAAGTGGTCGGTGATAAAATGTCCCCGGAAATGGTGGTGGAGGAAGTCAAACGTTCCGGATTGCGTGGACGAGGCGGCGCCGGATTCCCGACCGGACTGAAGTGGGGCTTCACCCGACAGGCTCCGGGGGACGAGAAGTATATCATCTGCAATGCCGACGAGGGAGAGCCGGGGACTTTCAAGGACCGGTTGATCCTGGAGGGCGATCCACACAAACTGATCGAGGCCATGATCATCGGCGGATACGCGGTGGGTGCCCGCAAGGGGTTCATCTATATCCGCGGCGAGTACGATCTGTCGATCCGACGCACCCAGAAGGCCATCGATCAGGCCAAAGCCTACAACCTCCTGGGGCGGAACATCCTGGAGAGCGGCATCGATTTCGACCTGGAGATCCGCAAGGGAGCCGGTGCCTACGTCTGTGGAGAGGAAACCTCGCTGATCGAATCCCTGGAAGGCAAACGGGGCAACCCCCGGGTCAAACCTCCCTATCCGGGGACCAAAGGATTATGGCAGAAGCCCACGGTGGTCAACAACGTGGAAACCCTGGCCAACGTACCGGGGATCATCGAACACGGAGCCGACTGGTTCCGGTCGTTCGGTACCGAAAAATGTCCGGGGACCAAAGTCTTCACTATTTTGGGCAATATCGAGTACCCCGGTCTGATCGAGGTCGAAATGGGAACCAGCCTGCGGGAGATCATTTTCTCCTACGGCGGCGGTATCAGGGGCGGCAAAAAGTTCAAGGCGGCACTGCTCGGCGGATCGGCGGGGGTATTCCTCCCCGACAATCTGCTGGATGTGGCCATGGATTTTGAAAGCCTGAAGGAGAATGCAGCGGTACTGGGGTCCGGAGCCATTCTGGTGATGGATGAAGAGGCTTCCATGGTGGAAATGCTCTTCTCGGTACTCAAGTTCTTCGCCCACGAATCCTGCGGCCAGTGCAGCCCGTGCCGAATCGGCACCCGCCAGCTGTTGACC
>CAYMND010000631.1:0-1515 GCA_964391685.1 uncultured Clostridia bacterium
GAACATACCGGAGAGATAATCGACTCTGTCAATAAGAGCTTGATACTGAAACCAGGTGCGGTTCTGACCCTGCCACTCCTGGGCACGATGCAGGTGACCGATTACCGGCTCGGCATGCTTGACGAATTCTCCGTCCAGGGTGAGCAGCATTCGGAGAACTCCGTGGGTCGCCGGGTGCTGAGGACCCATGTTGATGATCATCTCATCGGTTTTCAATTCTGTGGATTTGATCTCTGTGGACATTTTCAAAGAACCTTACTGTTTTACCTGAAGGAATGAGGGTTTTTGTCGTTGAGAGCGTCAACTACCTGCACATAATCATGACGCAGCGGATGACCGTCCCAATCCCAGGGATTCAAGATCCGGCGGGGATAGGGATGACCGAGATATTTGATTCCGACCAGGTCATAGGTCTCTCTTTCGTGCCAGTTGGCTGCCGACCACATGTTGGTAATAGAAGGCACCGCCGGCAGAGAATCTTCTTCGACTTCATCGGCTTTGATTCTTACCTTTATTACCAGTTCGTTCAAATTATCATAGGACCATAAGTGATATACAGAATCGAAAGTTCCATCGGTCGGGCGAGAATCAACCCCTGAAACAGTAAGAAGAAGATCGAGCTTGGTCTCTTCGCTGCTGCGCAAAATCTTTAATGCCGATTGCAAATCTTTGGCATCAAGACTGATGACTTCGACACCACCAGCAGAGTCAGCAAGCTTCTCGGAAGCTATGCCGTGCTCTTTCAGAAATTGACCGAAGCGGCCTATTTCGGGCGGTGCTTCGACAATCTTTTCGGGACTCTTCTCTTTCTCTTCTGCCATTTGTTTCTAATTCCTCTATCAGTTGCCGCCCTCGGTGGGAGCCGGGCTGCTTTCGATTACGGACTGGAGATTCTCCATTTTTACTTCGTCGATCAAATCTTCCATGGGAAGCCCTGTGTCATAATCGACAAAGCGAACGGCGCGCTGCGGATAGGCTCTAGCCGCACGCTTGGCGCAGGTCTCGGTACGGATTTTCTCTTGCAATTTGATCAGAGCATCGAGAATCGCTTCCGGACGAGGAGGGCATCCCGGCAGATAGACATCGACAGGAATAATCCGGTCAACGCCCTGCACTACCGAATAAGAATCGTTGAACATTCCACCGGTGACGGTGCAAGCTCCCATGGCGATAACGTACTTGGGCTCGGGAAGCTGTTCGTAAAGAGTAATCAGAGCAGGAGCCATCTTTCTGGTAATGGTTCCTGCCGTGAGAATCAGGTCAGCCTGTCTCGGTGTGGCACGGAAAACCTCAGAACCGAAACGAGAGATATCGTACTTCGACATACCGACACTCATCATTTCGATAGCGCAGCATGATGTACCGAAAGTAAGAGGCCATACGGCTCTCGACCTTGCCCAGTTTGCCACCGGACTGATGAAGGTGGAGAGGAATTCGGTAAATGCACTGACCGAGGTGAGGGTAACCGTATCCTTGAGCTCTTCCGGAACAGGAAGAGAAAGCTGTGAGGTGGAT
>CAYMND010000632.1:0-1514 GCA_964391685.1 uncultured Clostridia bacterium
AAGCTCCACTGGGCACTGATTCCACCCGAATGGTTCCGTATTGTTTTGGCTCCGGTTCCGGTTGAATCGGGGGATCGGATTTCTTTTTCCCTGACATAAGAATGATGGTTCCGGTCACGACCAGGACGCCGGCGCCGATCAGTACCCATGTGGGAAACTTCTTCCTGGTTTTTTTGGTACCGCTTTCCAACTGGATGCCCCCACTGGCTGAAGATGGTGTCTCACCGTTTTTCTGAGGGGTGCTGTTTCGAATTGCGGAATCATCCGTGAAAGGCACAGCGGTGACTTGCTGCGGGAAAATGACAAACCATGTGAAGCAGATCAACGTAGTAAACGTTATATGCTTTATTTCATCTGTACGCATGTTCAGTCCTCATCTTTTACATTTTTTGGGTTAGAACATTCTGTGTCTTGAAACGGAATCCGTCAACCGATTTTTTTTATTTTCAGGCAGACAGTCTGTACGACGGGTAAAATATAAAAAAAGCGAAATATTTGGAGGCCGGCCATGAAATCAGAAAAGAAGAGAGGGATGGCGTTCCTGCTTATCGTCTTGTGGGCGGTGTTGTGCTCGTTTCCGTGTTTTTCGGCACAGACCGTCAGGTTGAAACTGACGGTTCTCTACGATAATTACACTGCCGCCGAGGGTACCCAGGCGGACTGGGGATTCTCCTGTCTTGCCGAGGGCGGAGGCAAGAGCATACTTTTCGACACCGGTACCAAGACCAGCATCCTGAAGGCCAATACCGCGGCTTTGAAGGTCGATTTGAGCCGAATGGACATGGTGGTGATTTCCCATCTTCACGGTGACCATATCGGTGGACTCGAATGGGTACTTTCACATAAAAAAGGAATTCCGGTCTATCTGCCTGCATCGGCCGACGATGCGTTTCTGACTGAGGTGAAAGGTTGGGGCGGCTGTCCGGTTCGGGTCAAGGAGGCGATCAAACTCTGCGATCGGATTTTTCTGACTGGGGAGATGCCGGCTGATTTCAACCCTGAATTCACAGAGCAGTCCATGATATTCGTCACTGTGAAGGGTTCAGTAGTGCTCACCGGTTGCGCTCATCCTGGTATAGTGGCCATTGCCCGACGGGCTTCCGAAATGATTCCCGGAAAACTGTACGCCTGTCTGGGAGGTTTTCACCTGGTGAATAAAAACGAGGAGCATGTGCAGGGTGTGCTCGCCGAGTTCAGGAAATTGGGTGTCGAATGCTGCGGAGCCACCCACTGTACCGGTGACAAGGCCATCGCCGCCATCCGGGATGCGTACGCCGAGCACTACCTGCCTCTCGGCGTCGGCCGGGTTCTGGAGTTCGATTGGTGATGATCGGATCGGGCAGTCCCCTTTCCCTGGAAGGAAAGAGGACTGTGACGAATAAGAGCTAGTTTGACGGATTCAGGTGGGTGGCCAGGAACTTTTCCATGGCTCCGTAGAAGTCGAACCGGTTCTCCTCGTTGTGGAAACCGTGTCCTTCGTTTTCCTTGACCATGTATTCCACGGTGATGCCTCT
>CAYMND010000633.1:0-1509 GCA_964391685.1 uncultured Clostridia bacterium
GCTTTCAACAGGCTGGTGCAGATCTCCTATGATCGGGTTATGAGCAGACAGCCCATCGGGACTCTTCCTTCCAAGGGTGATCCCGATCTGAGCCGTCAGTTCAGCCGGCTGGGTTACAAGAAGGAGTACACGATATCGGAGATCAACCTGATGGGTGTCGGAGACATCCTTCTGCTTTTCAGCGACGGTTTTTCCGAGCACATGAACGATTCGGGAGAGCGGTTCGTGGATTGCTGTCTCGAGGAGATTCTATATCGGCAGAAAGGGGCTTGCGCCCAGGATATTTTTGAAATGCTGATGGATGAACTGCAGCGGTTCGCTCCTCCAAATGATGATGTCTCCCTCGTGGTCATCAAACGTCTGGAATAAAGTTTGAAGAACCAATTGAAAAGAAAGTCTTGCGGTATCTTCAGCTGAAGCTGATATCCCTCAGGCGCTTTTCGAATTGTTCGATGATCGATTTCAGCGGGTCAGGGGGTTCGTCGAGGGGGATTTCTTCGGCCACATCCCGGCGGGCCTGATCGAACAGCTCCCGGTCGGAGAGTGGATCACCGTAGCGGAAGGAGGGTCTGCCGACCTGTTCCTGCCCGGCGATGAGGCCTCCGCCACGCATCTCAAGATCTTTTTGGGCGATAAAGAACCCGTCCCGGTGATCGCACAGGGTCTGGAGACGTTCTTCTCCCGCCGGTGTACATTGAGGTGATGGGATCAGCCAGCAGAAAGATTGCTTGTCGCCGCGTCCGATTCTTCCACGCAACTGATGCAGTGCGGCCAGACCGTAACGGTCTGCGTTCTCGATGACCATGACGGTGGCCAATGGGTCGTCGATGCCCACTTCGATGACTGTGGTTGCAAGCATGACTTGGGCCGCTCCCGAGTTGAAACGGCGGAATGCCTCTGTCTTTTCCTCAACATTCATCCGGCCGTGAAGTGTTGCCAGCCGATGGGAACCGAACAGGCGATTTAGGGGGGGGACCATCTTCTCCAGGCTTTGAAGATCGGGATTCTCATCGTCCGGTGCAATACGGGGTACGACTATGTATAACTTCTCACCGGCTGCGACATGCCGGGACAGGGAATGGTAGAGCGTCCGTCGTTCTTCTGGATTGATCCGCCGGGTGATGATTCCTTTTCGACCGGGCGGAAAGGTTTTGATGGTCGAGACGGACAAGTCGCTGTAAAGACTAAGCAACAGGGTGCGTGGTATGGGCGTAGCGCTGGTGACCAACAGGTCGAGACCGGCGCCCTTGGCGATCAGGGCAGCGCGCTGTGAGACTCCGAAACGGTGCTGTTCGTCTATTACCACCAGTGAAAGGTCGGAGAACCGGTTGGTGTCGCTGAGCAGGGCATGGGTGCCGATGATCAGGTGGATTGTACCCTGCTTCAGTCCTTTACGGATTTCCCGGGCTTCGTTGTCCGGTGTCTCTCCGGTGAGAAGAGCGACCCGATAATCGGAGAAAAAGGCTTTGGCTTTGACGAGATGTTGTCGGCAAAGTACTTCAGTGGGGG
>CAYMND010000634.1:0-1505 GCA_964391685.1 uncultured Clostridia bacterium
CCTCATCTGCTTGAGTATGACGTCCTGAGTATGGTCGACGATCTCTTTGCGGATGGATTCGATCTCCACTTTCTGGGCTTCCTCTTTGGTGATGTCACTGAAGATACCGATGACCATCCGTTCATCGATCATGGGGAAGGTCATGATGCGCATCCATTTCCCGTTTTCCTGATTGAAGAAGCGGTGATTGACCAGCGTCTTGTTGGAATTCGCCTTGACGAAGGGGGTGATGTCGGGGATGATCAGCTTGATGGACTGACCGCAGAGGTCCTCTTTGGGGCCGATGTCGAACAGAATCTTGAAAGCCGGGTTCGCCGTCACCACACGCATGTCGTTGTTGACCACAACCACTCCGTTCGGCGTGTTTTCCACGATGACATTGGCGAAGCTTTCCGCCTTCTTGCGCATGTACGGAAGACACATGGACGCCTCGGCCATGCCCTGGTAGACCGCCACGGCTTTGTCCCGGCAGGTGCTGTAGCCGCAGCTGCCGCAGTTCAGTTCGTCTTCGGGGTAGAACTTGCCGATCTGGGCGAGGATCGCCTGGATCTCTTCCGGTCCCGGCGCACTGTATTCCACCATCTTGTTCTTGAATTTACGCTGCAGAAACCGGTCCAGATCGACAATCTGGTAATGGGCATCCCGGCCCTTGTGACTGAGCTGATACGCCGCAATCCGCGTACGGTTCAGAGGATCCAGTTGTTTCCAGGCCAGGGGGCCGTTGATGCAGCCGCCTTCACACATCAGAAAATCGATGAACCGCATCTCCGGATATTTTTCCACCGAGAATCTCGACAGAAAGGTGATGATGTTCTGGGCACCGGAAATGCTCAGGTATTTGGTCGATGTATAATCGGTCTCCATCTGGGCCGTCTTCAGAATGCCGCCCCGGATGGGAAAGAGCCTGGCCGCCCCGGGAGCGATCCGTTCGAAATCGGTCTCCGGCAACGAAGGATCCTGCCAGTCGATCTTCTCCTCTTTCACCCAGTGCTCCAGTTCGATGAAAGACAGGGGGTAGTCAATCAGACCCGCATAGACCGGATCCATGACTTCATTCTTCTTGGCGGCGCAGGGAGAAATGAAAACCGTGTGCACATTTTCGCCGTAATGATCCTTGATCAGCTTGGCATGGGTGATGACGGGCGAATCCGCCGTGGACAGAAAGGGGATGAACTGGGGATAATATTTTTCGATCAGGAAAACGATGGAGGGGCAGGCCGTTCCGATGCGGAACCCGGGCTTGTTCTCCAGTTCCCTGAGGGTGGCCATGGCGTTGTAGTACGCCCCGAAGGCCGTCTCTTCCACGTACTGGAACCCCAGTTTTCTGAGAACCGCCACCACCCTGCGGTAATCGTCAAAATCGAAATAGGCGGCAAAGGAGGGAGCGATCGAAACCACCACCGGTTCTCCCGACTGTACCAGAGCCTGAACTTCCCGCAGGTAGGAGACATCCTTCTTGGCGCCCTGCGGACAGACCCGGATGCAGTTGCCGCACAGGACACAAC